>VBGO01000118.1 GCA_005882525.1 Chloroflexota bacterium | reverse complement strand
CGTTCTGCCGGCTCAAGCTGGAGAACGCGTGCGATTGCGGTCAGCACCTGGCGCGAAACTCGAATATCCCTCCCTTGTTCGAGCCAGGTGTACCAGGTGAGGCCTACACCAGCGACTTCGGCGACTTCCTCCCTACGCAGTCCAGGCGTTCGCCGACGCCGACCGTTCGGTAGGCCTAGGGCAGTGGGCGAGATCCGTGCCCGCCGACTCTTCAGAAACTGGCTCAACTCCGATTGGCTAGTAGAGTTTATACCAGGATAAACTGACATCTTGTAACAGGGTAAATCGTAGCGCATTCTGATTTCCGTGGCAAGCATCGCGAACAAAGGAGGTAAACGATGCAGGGAGCTGTCCTCTACGGACCGCGCGACGTTCGCTTCGAGGAGCGAGACGATCCCAAAATCATCAAGCCGACGGACGCCGTCATCAGAATCGCGGCGGCGTGTGTCTGCGGCTCTGACTTGTGGCCGTACCGCGGAATCCAACCAACCGCCCAGCCAACCCCAATGGGGCACGAGTATTGCGGCACGGTCCAAGAGCTTGGAAGCGCGGTCAAATCCATTAAACGAGGCCAATTCGTCATCGGTTCGTTCTTCGCCTCCGACAACACCTGTCTCAACTGCCAGATCGGTTATCAGTCCTCCTGCCAGCATCGCGAGCTCGTCGGCGGCGCGCAGGCCCCGTTGTTGCGTGTCCCCCTTGCTGATGGCACTCTATTAGCCACGCCGGATGTCCCATCGGAGGAGCTCATACCCAGCCTACTGACGCTGTCGGATGTCATGGGCACCGGCTGGTTCGCCGCCGATGCGGCGAACGTGAAGCCGGGCTCGACCGTCGCCGTCGTCGGCGATGGCGCGGTCGGTCTGCTTGGCGTCCTGTCGGCAAAGCAAATGGGAGCCGAGCGGATCATCGCTATGAGCCGGCATCGATCGCGACAGAAGCTCGCCTGCGACTTCGGGGCAACCGACACCGTGACGGAGCGCTGCGACGAGGGCGTGGCCCGCATCAAAGAGCTGACGAATGGAATCGGAGCCGATTCGGTGCTGGAGTGCGTCGGGACGCAGGAGTCGATGATGCAGGCCATCAGCTCTACTCGGCCTGGTGGCCGTGTGGGCTACGTGGGGGTGCCACATGAAGTCGAACTGGACGGCGAGAAGCTATTCTTCTCCCACGTCCACCTTCACGGCGGGCCAGCCCCCGTCCGCCGTTTCCTGCCCGAGCTTGTCGACTTGGTGTGGAACAGGAAGATCAATCCCGGCAAGGTCTTCGATTTGAGCCTACCGCTCGGCCAAGTGGCTGACGCCTACCGGGCGATGGACGAACGCCGCGCGATCAAGGTGCTGCTGCACCCCTAAGAACCAACAGGAGAGAACAATGCCCCACGTAATTGTCAAGCTCTGGCCTGGCAAATCCGAACAGCAGAAGCGCCAAGTCGCCGACGCCATATCCAAAGACGTCATGAACATCTTGAATTATGGAGAAGAGTCAGTTTCGGTAGCCATCGAAGAGGTGTCGTCAAAGAGTTGGGCCGAGAAAGTCTATAAACCCGACATCCTGGACAACTTGGAGAAGCTATACAAGAAGCCGGGATACACGATGTAAGCAGCGCGTTCCAGGAAAAGAAACCATGAAGGTCACGAGGAACAGCATCAGAACGACCGAGGGCCCGAGTGAATGGTTCACCGGAGCCGCCTACATCGACGCCATCGCATCGCCCTCAGGTGTCTCGCCGCTGAACGCAAGCAGCGTCCATTTCACCCCCGCAGCGCGCACAGCGTGGCACACACATCCGAACGGACAGACCATCTACGTCACGGAGGGACTCGGGCTCGTCCAGCGGCGTGGTGCACCAATTGAGGTCATCCGCCCGGGCGACCGGGTGTTCTTCGAACCTGGCGAGGATCATTGGCACGGCGCCGCTCCGAATCGGTTCATGACGCACCTTTCGATGGTCGAAGTCGACGACAAAGGCAACAGCGCGACCTGGGGCGTCCACGTCAGCGACGACGAGTATGCGGCGGCCCCCACGGTCGACGAGCCCTAGCCATCCGCGCTGCCGTGACCGCACGATGCAATCAAGTCGCTGCGGCGATCGGAGCTAAGGAGGCGCCGATGAACAAGTGGACAAGCCTCGACGGCGCCAGTTTAAGGTGGAAGCCGTACCACCAAAATACCACCAGACGGTTCGCCACCAAGCGATACTGATCGGTAGTTGTCGGCACGAAATTTTTGGCCGCCGAATACGAAACGGCACTCGTCAGCACTTATTGATACGCTGCGGACGCCGTAAATCCTGATTTGTAAACAGCGGGTCGCCGGTCCGAATCCGGCCGTCGGCTCCAGATTCTGCGGACAGAATGGCGGCGTCGGCCTGCTGTGCTGCTAAAGCCGTACCACCAAAAGTAAAACCGATTTTCAGGGATCTAACCCGTGCGGGCATCTTCTGTGCAGTCCTAAAGCGTCGGCGACGGTGCGGCCGTCTTTAGATCCTTCGGCCGAGGCGACCGCACGACCTTTCACACGATACTAAGAGAACGCAACCATTAGGCGGTACGAACCCAAATGGCTCATGGGAGGATGGATCATGATCGCTACGAAACGGACGACCAATGGCCCTGCGCCCAAGCGTCGCGGGGCACAGTTGAGGCGACCCGCGACCAGCGCAGGATGAGCCCACATAGAAAGACCTCGCTTGCCGCCGGCGCGCTCTACCTGCTCACCTTTGTTTCGATCCCGACCCTCGCTCTCTACGTTCCCGTGCACGCTTCGAACTACATCCTCGGTCCTGGGCCGGACACTGGCGTCATCTTCGGCGGCATCCTGGAGATGATCGTGGCCCTCGCCTGCATCGGCACCGCCGTCGCGCTGTACCCGGTGGTCAAAAGGCAGAACGAAGGGATCGCGCTGGGCTTCGTCGGCGCGCGAGTCCTGGAAGCCGGCAGCATCCTCGCTGGCGTCGCGTGCCTCCTGTCGGTCGTGACCTTGCGGCAGGGCGCAGCCGGGACGGAAGCGTTGGTCACCGGCCATGCGCTGGTCGCTCTGTATGACCGGCTGTTCCTCCTCGGACAAAGCTTCCTCCCGGCCGTGAACGCCCTCTTGCTTGGTTCGCTGCTCTACCAATCGCGCCTCGTGCCGCGGGTTCTTCCCCTGCTCGGATTCATCGGAGCGCCCCTACTGGTCGCTGCCGACATCGCCGTGCTGTTCGGCCTCATCGGGCAGCATGCCCCTGCCGCAGGGCTGGCCGCACTCCCGATCGCGCTCTGGGAGTTTTCGCTTGGCGGCTGGCTGGTGGTAAAAGGCTTTAAGCCCTCTGCCATCACAGCCCTTTACAGCCGACCTGGCGACCTGGACACGGGTTCGGTGGCCCCGGCTGCTCGGTAGCGTTTCCCGCCTCGAGGCGGCAGAGCTTGGAGCCCGGGTTCGGCCGCGCTCCAGCAATCAGCCAACCAAGGTTGCAACTCCCAGAGTGGACGGTCGACCGTGGGATGGAGCCGCGCCGACGTCAGCGAGGTGCCGGCCCCGACCAGGGTGATCTGATAGCCGCGCCGGACCAGTTCCTCTGTGAGGGTCGAAACGACCCGCTCGGTGCCACCGTAGCGCTCGGGCGGCACCGGGAGAGAGGAGAGCGACCTGGGCGATGGGCAAGTCCTATCACCTCAAGCGGTCTGGGGCCGCGGCTCAGTCGCCGGGTGGGCCAACCGGCGGCTGTGTAGCTCACCCCGTTTCTTGAGGATGGAGTGAGGGCATAACTGGAAATCAAGGGACCGGAGGTTGGCGCGGCCCTCGGCAGTCTGATATCGGACGTCGACAGGGGCGCGCTAACTGCTGTGTTCGCGGACTTCCTGGCCGCCACCTTCCGGCACGCCGTCTCGAACGGTATCGCGGGTTGGCGTGACGACGATCTGGCGTTTGTGCGCGACTGGGGATTCGACATCGCGAAGATCGAGCGACCGGTGGCGGTGTGGCAGGGCCAGATGGATCGCATGGTGCCCTTCACGCACGGACAATGGCTCGCGGAACACATTCCGAATATACGGGTGCACCTGTATCGCGATGAGGGTCATCTGTCGCTCGCAGTGACGGCGCTCGATCGAATCATCGAGGACCTGGTCGCAATTGCTCGATAGACGATCCGGCTTAATGAAGGAGTCACCGAACAGGTCGCTACGGCATATATGATGACCGCCGAGGAGCTTCGAACCGAACTCGGGTACCTGCCACTGAAGGTTGTTCGGACGCCGCTCGCCCGTATTCTTCCCGCGCTCCGCTTTACTGCCACGCGAGCCTGACGGCTGTGACAACGACGACTCTGGCCGCAGGTACGCGAACCGTCATTCTTGTCGAAGGAGTCAGTGACCAGCTGGCGCTCGAGGCATTAGCCCAGCGGCGTGGTCGAAATCTCAAAGCCGAAGGCGTCGCCGTCGTGCCAATTGGGGGCGCCACCAACATCGGCCGAGCGCTGACTCTCTATGGCCCGGGTGGTGCCGGACTGAGACTGGCCGGTCTCTGTGACACCGGAGAGGAGGATGACTTCCGGCGCGCATTGGAGCGGGCTGGTCTGGGCGTCAGCCTTACTCGCGACGCGATGGAACGCCTCGGTTTCTTCGTCTGCGCCGCAGACCTCGAGGACGAGCTGATTCGGGCGCTGGGTCCTGCCGCCGTCGAGCGAGTTATCGACGATCAGGGTGAACTCGAACTGTTGCGAACATTTCAGAATCAACCGGCGTGGCGAGGCCGGAAAAAGGATGAACAGCTTCGCCGGTTCTTCGGCACCCTACGCGGCCGCAAGATCAGGTCCGCGGCGTTGCTGGTCGGTGCGCTCGATCTCGACCGGGTGCCTCGACCGCTCGAACGGCTCTTGGGCTTCATTTGAGTCGCTAGGTCGCCGCGGATGCGTGGTCTCGGAGATCGCGGGCACGGTTCTGGCAACCAGCATTGCCCTCAGCAGCGGGTCTGGCCCGGTCGACGGGCGCCGTCGGCCTCGAGCTGCGCGTGCATCATGCGGTCGCCGGGGCCGGCGGGCTGTGATGCGCCCTGCTGGGTGGCGGCGCGCAGGTCAACGTTGCCGCGCAGCACCTTCTGATAGAACGCCATGGCCTCGCGGGCTCGGCCCTGAAAGTTGATGTAAGGTCCCAATCCCGATTTTGCGGTTACTCCTCGCCGCTGCTCTCTTTTCACTTATGGGAGATTTGGTCGGTCGCTACTATGACGGGGCAGGTCGAAGCAGTGTGACAGGGGAATTGCCGTGAGTACGATTCGCGTCGGCCCAGGAGGCATTCCATCGCGCGACGATCCGGCGGCGGCGATCGCGACGCTCATCGAACGCGGCTATGACGCCTGCGAGATCGATTTCAGCGACGGGTTCTGGATGGATCGGGAATATGCGCCGCGACTGGGCTCGCTGGCGAAGGACGCGGGCCTGGCCCTGTCCATTCACGCGCCGCTGGCCGCCTTCCTCGGTCACGTGCAGCACGGCGGGCGGAAACATCAAATGGCAGTCGGCATGCTCGACCATACCGCGGGTCTGGCTGCGGCGTGCGGGGCGGCCCCGATCGTCATCCATCCTGGTTTCTTGCTAGGCCGATCGCGCGACGACGCGCTGACCGCCGTCGTCGCGCAGCTGACGGAATTGCGGCAGCGTCTGGCGACCAAGGGACGGGCCGTCGATTTCGGCGTCGAGGTGATGGGGCGCGTCCAGGAGCTCGGCAATCTCGACGACATCGTGGCCATCTGTCGGCATTTCGACTGGGTACGACCGGTGATCGACTTCGCCCACATGCATGCCACTAGCGACGGCGGCTTTACAAGCGTCGGCCCCTTTAGCGCAGCGCTCACCGCGGCCGATGGCGTCCTGCAACGCGGCGTGCCATTCCACATTCACTTCTCGGACATCAGTTTTGCGAACCGCAATGAGAAGGCGCACCTTCCCTATGGCCAGGGTACGCTTCGGGCCGACCCGCTGGCTCAGGCACTGGCCGGCTTCGATCGCTCAGCGACAGTGATCTCGGAGTCGCCCGACGAAGCCTCCAACCAGGCGATCAAGACGGTCCTCAAGGCTGGAGCGCCGGTTGCCCAGCGGCGCTCCCGCTAGCCGAGTCGTCCATCCCGGCGCGAGCAACACTGCCCGTGATTGGGCCGTCGAGCTAGAGGCCAGGCCGTCCTGCCTAGGGCGGGGCCCGGTGTCGAGCTCGGTCCTCAGCTCACCGCTTTCTTCACGAGCGCGCCGATCCTTGGCTCTTCGGCGGCAGTCAACTGCTTCAGCGCGAAGGCGACCGGCCATATGGTGCCTTCGTCGAGCTGCGCCGCGTCGTTAAAGCCGAACGTCGCGTACCTCGTCTTGAACTTCTGCGCAGGTTGGAAGAAGCAGACGACCTTGCCGTCCTTGGCGTACGCGGGCATCCCGTACCAGGTTCTCGGCGAGAGGGCTGGCGCGCTGGCTTTGATGACAGCATGGAGCCGCTCGGCCATGGCGCGATCCGGTTTCGGCATGGCGGCGATGCTCGCGAGCAGGGCGCTTTCCCCGTCCGCCTTGTCCGCGACCGCCTTCGTCTCTCGAACGCGCTCCTTGATCGCGGCTCGCTCTTCGTCAGTGAATCCCTCGGCCTTTTTTTTAGTTGCGGTGGTGCTCTTGCCGGACTTCTGCGTGTCCTTCATTGGAGGCCTCCTCCCCTGTGAGTATTGATGGTTCCGACCCTCATGGTAGGGTGCCTGCCGCCGCGGCGGCTTCTCCGAGGTGCTCGTGGCGGCCGGACGCGGGCTCGCGCGGCCACAGCAGCAGAGTGACGGCCGCACGTAGGACGGTGGCCAGGCCGGACGCGACGAGCGTGCCGGCTCCGCCGAGGACGCTAACGAGCGGCCCGCCGAGCGCGATCCCTAGAGGTGTCGACACAATGCCGACTGTCCCTCGCGCGGCGAGGACGGTGGGCAGATCAGAGGCAGGCGTCGCGGATTGGAAGAGAGCGTACGTGAGCATGGTTAGATCCATGGCTCCTTCATCCGAGGTGTGCCGGTCGAACACAGGGCGACGGGGCGCCGCCCTCCGAGACGTTGAGACGTCCCGGCGCGACCCGCTGCTGCCCCGTTTGGATGCCTTCGACCGGCTTACCGGCGCCCCGCTCCGCTTCGTACTCGGTCCAGCTGTGCGATCTGGATCAGGTTGCCAGACGTGTCATTCGCCTGAGCGATGGTCGAGCCTGTCACCTTGGTGGGCGGCATCTTGAATTCGGCGCCCGCTGCTTTCATCCGCTCATAGTCGCCCTGGACGTCGTCCGTGAAGAACATGGCTGCGGGCTGGCCCTGCTGGAAGAGCGCCTCCTGGTAGGCCTTGGCC
>VBGO01000117.1 GCA_005882525.1 Chloroflexota bacterium | reverse complement strand
GGGGGTGGGGGTCCGCCTAGTCCTAGGTGGGAACGAGGTGGTGCGCGAGGCGCGCATCGGCCTGAACGGCGCCGCCAACCACACACTGCGTGCGGCCGCCGCCGAGAAAGTCGTGGTGGGAGCGAAGCCCACGCCCGACCTGTTCCGCGAGGCAGGCGAGGCGGCGGCGCGGGAGTCCGACCCCATTGGCGACACGGACGGCTCGGCCGAGTACAAGCGCCGGGTCATCGCCATCTACACGCGCAGGGCACTGGAAGCGGCGTTGGCGTGACCTCCACCGAGCCTGCCAGCATCGATCTCAACTCGGACCTCGGCGAGAGCTTCGGGGTCTGGGAGCGGGGCGCCGATGAGAGCCTGCTCCAGGTGATCTCGTCGGCCAACCTGGCCTGTGGCTTTCATGCGGGTGACCCCAACGTGATGCGCGCGACCGTCGCGGTTGCCAAACGCAACGGCGTGGCTGTCGGCGCCCATCCCGGCTACCCTGACCTGCTCGGCTATGGGCGGCGCCGGATGGAAGTCGAGCCCTCCCACCTTCGAAACTACGTCCTCTACCAGATGGGGGCCCTGGGCGCCTTCCTAGCGGCCGCCGGTCTTCGCATGCACCACGTCAAGCCTCACGGGGCCCTGTACGTGGCCGCCCTCGAGGATAACGCGGTCGCGCGCTCCATCGCGGAGGCGGCGGCCGAGTACCAGGAGGGCCTAGCGGTCTACACGCTCGCGGGCAGCGAGATGTGGCACGCTGCCGAGCGAGCAGGGCTCAGAGCCGTTCCTGAGTTCTTCGCCGACCGGCCGCTGAGAAGCGACGGCAGCGTCGTCATGTTCGGCTGGCAGGAGGTGTTTGAGCCAGCCCCGGAGACGGTGGCCGCGCGGGTTCGGAGCCTAGTCACCACCGGAAAGGTCGCCTCTGTGGAGGGCGGGGAAGTGGCCGTCGTCGCCAACACGATCTGCGTGCACTCGGACACGCCCAGCGCCGCCGACATCGGACGAGCCGTCAGACGGACGCTGGAGGATTCGCGGCTTCGCGTTACGGCCGAGCCCGCTACCGGGCTCGGGTTAAGGAGGTAGATCCATGGTAGGTGCCCACGGTCTCACACCCCTGACGTTTGCCATGGTCGGCTTGGTGTTTGCCCTGTATGTCAACGGGGCCAACTTGCTGGGCTGGTTCCCGGACAAGGAGGGCCTCGCTCTCACGGGCAAAACGGTGGCTGTGGCTGGGAGTTTGATGGGTGCGATTACGCTCCTCTTCGATGCGATCTGGTTCGTGGCCGGCTCGCCATTCGGCACCGCCGGCGCCTCGGCAACCGCTCAGCTGGTCTTCGGGGCCATCGCCGGCATGTACGGCCTCCTCTGGCTCGCCGCCGGAGTCGCCCAGCTCCGTGGCTGGGACCTGCGGCCGGTGGGGCAGATGTGCGTCGCCTGCATCGTCTTCCAGGTGTTCGAGATCGCGGTGATCGCCACCTGGAACCCTTTCACCAATAATCTACTCGGGATCGAGATCGCCCTCGCACTCTTCTTGCCCGTCCTGGTCGGCTTCTACCTTGTCACCCACGGGAGGACTGGACCCACCTGGGTCGGTTGGGCTTGCATGGCGGCGGCTGTCGGGTCCTTCTGGCTAGCATTCGCTCCGACCGGGATCGCGACCTGGCTTCCGCTCTCATGAAGGTTGGGCTGGTGGTCAACCGGGTCCGTCGCGAGGACGAGGTCGAGCCTTGGCTTCTGCTCGTCCCCACCTGCGCGACGTCCTTGGTCTCACAGGCACCCGTCTATTCACGATGATGACGAAGGAGGTCACACATGTATCGCGCACCTGATGGCACTGAGTACTACGTGCTCGATGGCCACGTCCACTTCTGGGACGGCAGCCCTGCGAACCAGAAGAACGTGTACGGCAAGGGCTTCATCGAGTGCTTCTACGCCTACCACTCAAACCTGAGCCCAGCCGAGTGGGTCTGGCCGCTGGACAAGTTCGAGAAGTACGACGAGGGGACGATGATGCGCGACCTCTTCGAGGAAGGCTACGTTGACAAGGCGATCTTCCAGCCCACCTACCTGCGGGACTTCTACGTCAACGGGTTCAACACCACCGAACAGGATGCTGTGATCGCCAAGAAGCACCCCGACCGCTTCATCCTCAACGGCTCTTTCGAACCGCGTGACGGCGAGCAAGGCATCCGTGACCTGGAGGCCCTGGCTGCCAAGTACCACGTCAAGGGCGTCAAGCTCTACACGGCCGAGTGGAAGGGCGACTCCAAGGGCTGGAAACTGACCGACCCCGAGGCTAAGCGCCTACTGGCCAAGTGCCAGGAGCTGGACATCAAGAACATCCACGTCCACAAGGGCCCGACAATCTGGCCGCTCAACCGCGATGCCTTCGACGTGGCCGACATCGACGACGCCGCCACGTCCTTCCCCGAGCTCAACTTCATCGTGGAGCACTGTGGCCTGCCCCGTCTGGAGGACTTCTGCTGGATCGCCACGCAGGAGTCAAACGTGTACGCAGGTCTCGCGGTGGCGATCCCATTCATCCATAGCCGGCCTCGCTACTTCGCGGAGGTCATCTCCGAGTTGCTGTTCTGGGTCGGCGAGGACAAGATCCTCTTCGCCAGTGACTACGCGATCTGGAGCCCGAAGTGGATCGTCGAGAAGTTCGTCGACTTCCGGCTGCCGGACGACATCGCGAAGGAGACCGGGGTGACGCTGGGCACCGATCAGAAGAAGAAGATTCTGGGCCTCAACGCGGCTAGGCTCTACGACGTGGACGTCCCGGTCGCGCTCCGTCTCCGAGAGGTGGCGGCGGTCTAGTGACGGCTGTGCTTGACGGTGTCGAGGCCGCCGTGGTGGCGGCCCTCGACAGCGTCTTCGACCCGGAGCTGGACGAATCGCTCCTCAGGCTGGGTTTCGCGCGGGCCGAGGTCCTGGCGGAAGGTCGGGTGCGCGTCGACCTCAGGCTGCCGACCTACTGGTGCGCCGGCAACTTCGCCTACCTGATGGCGGACGACGCCCGGAAAGCGGTCGCCGCGGTGCCGGGCGTGCGCTCGGTCGAGGTCACGCTTCACGACCACTTCGCCTCCAAGGAGGTCAGCTCTGGCGTGGGGCGGGGCGGTTCCTTCGACGACGCGTTCGGGGACCTTTCGGACGGCAGCGGTCTCGAGGCACTGCGTCGCCTCTTCTGGGCGAAGGCGTTCACCATGCGCGAGGAGCAGCTGCTCCGAGCCCTGGTCGCCCGCGGGCATACGCACGAGGAGCTGGCCGTGATGCGCCTGGGCGACGTGACCGACGGCGGCGAGCTGCTCGCTCGCTACGTCGAGCGACGGCGCCGCCTCGACCTGCCCGTCGACGACGACGCACCGCTGGCTGTGATGCCCAACGGCCGACCCATCGGCGCGGAGGAACTGGCGAACTGGCTGCGCCGGGCTCGGTCGACCAGGATCAGCCTGGAGGCCAACACCACGCTCTGCCTCGGCCTCCACGCCACCCGATATCCCGACACCGCGGAGGTACGTCGATGAAGGCCGCCCGACTGCACGAGTACGAGCAGCCCCTACAGCTGGACACCGTCCCCGAGCCGAACCTCGCGGGACACCACGATGTGGTCGTGCGGGTCGGCGGAGCCGGGCTGTGCCGCACCGACCTCCACATCATCGAGGGGATCTGGAAGCAGAAGGTGGACGTCCAGCTCCCGTACACGCTCGGCCACGAGAACGCGGGCTGGGTCGAGGCGGTGGGCGCCGCCGTCCAGAGCGTGGGGCCGGGCGACGCGGTCATCGTCCATCCGCTTCGCACGTGCGGGTTCTGCGCAGGATGTCGGCGTGGCGAGGACATGTACTGCGAGAACGGGCTATTCCCCGGCATCAACACCGACGGCGGCTTCGCCGACTACCTTCTGACCTCGGAGCGCGCCCTGATCAAGCTGGCCGAGGGCATCGACCCGATCGACGTGTCGCCGTACGCGGACGCCGGCATCACGGCCTATCGCGCCGCCAAGAAGGCGGCCCGCATCCTGCAGCCGGGCGATTCGGCCGTCATCATCGGGGTCGGCGGCCTGGGGCACATCGCCCTGCAGGTGCTGCTGAACCTGTCCGCGGCTCGGGTGATCGCGGTCGACCCGTCGCCGATCGCGCAGCAGCTGGCAAAGGAGCTGGGCGCCGACGAGGTGGTCGGCGGCGACCGGCCGGTTGAGGCGGTGCGCGAGTATACACGCGGCGGGGCGCACGTGGTCATCGACTTCGTGGCCGAGCGCGGAGCTGAGAAAGCGGCGCTGCGGATGCTGCGCCAGGGCGGCACCCACATCGTGGTCGGCTACGGCGGGACGATCGAGGTGCCAGCGATCGACGTCATCTTCTCGGAGATCTCGGTGGTTGGCAGCCTCGTCGGCAACTACACCGAGCTCTGCGAGCTGATGACGCTCAACGCCCAGGGCAAGGTCAAACTGCACACGCAGCGCTACCGGCTGGACGACGTCAATCAGGCGATCGACGACCTGGACCATGGCCGCATCCGCGGCCGCGGTGTGCTCGTCCCGAACTGAGTCCTGAGGTGAGCGTGCTTCCGGCTCCATGCGGTCAGCGTTGGGGCCGGCCGGCCTGTCGGGTTCGAAAATGACGTCAGGCGGCCATCGGCAATTGGCGATACTCGCTGAGCAAGCCGCCGAGGCGGGTGCGGCGCTCGATCTGGGCCACCTGCAATCTGCATGCGATCGCTGCGGGATGCCGGCGGTCGTAGGTTGCGGCTCCGATGCGGCCGCTCGTCGTTGTAGTGCATTAAATATTCGTGGATGACCATCTCGAGGTGGCGCTGGTTGACGACCAGCATCCAGTCCAGGCATTCCCAGCGGCAGCTCCCGATCCAGCGCTCGGCATGCGCATTTGCCTTGGGCGCCATCAGGAGAGTCAAGATCACTCGAGCGCCTCGCGATTGGAAGACCCGATCGGCCTGGGGGTCAAACTTCTTGTCCAGATCGTGGATCAAGACGCTGAGCTTGATACCTTCGTCCTCGAGCGCCCAGCTGGGATTGCGGGCCTGCTGGGTGACCCACGCAGCATTCGGTTCCGAGGTACAGCTCGCCAGCAAGACTCGACGTGACGCCAGATGCACATATATAAGGACGTAGAGCCGCCTGAAGAAGATCGTGTCCACGCTGAAGAAGTCGGCCGCCACCAGGGTCTCGGCATGCGCGGTCAGGAACTGTTTCCAGGTCAGCTGAGACCTTCGGCCTGAAGGCGGAACTCCGGCGGCAAGCAGCACCGAACGGACCGTGGTCGCAGCGACTCGGTGACCAAGCTTCAAGAGCTCACCGCGGATCCGGAAGTAGCCTGTCGTGCGCACAAAGTCCGGCGATGGCGGCATGAATCGGGATCGGGGGACTGGAGCGGAGCTGGCACGTGATCCGAGCTGACCACGCCCCTGATTGGGCGGACGGAGGCGAAGTCAGGCCGCGTGCCAGTACTCGGTAGTGAGGCCGAACAACTTTCGCTCGCGCACGATCGCACCGGCTGCCGCCGTCGGTCTTGGATCGGGTGCAACGAGATCGAGCGCCATGTGGGGTCGACCGCGGTTGTAATGGTCCAGCCAGAGGTCGAGTAGCAAACGCAGGTGCCGCTCTCCGATCACGATCACGAAGTCGAAGAACTCTCTGCGTGCACTCCCGATCGATCTCTCGCAATGTGAATTCGCCCGAGGCGCGCGGAATGGAGTCCTAATGACTTCCACGCCCTCCGACTCGAGCACGGCGTCGAAGCCGGATGTGAACTTGGCGTCTCGGTCGTGAATAGCGAAGCGCACAGGGAGGCCAAGGTCCTCGATCTCATAAGCCACATTTCGGGCCTGCTGCGTCACCCAAGCTGAATCTGGATTGGTCGTGCAGTCGGCCCAGAGAAGACGCCGAGAACCGAGCTCGAGAAAGACGATGACGTAGATCGTTCGCAGGAACACGCTCTCGATCGTGAAGAAGTCGATCGCGATGATCGCCGCGGCATGCGCGCGGATGAACTGTCGCCAGGTGGGACCGCCCCGGCGCGGTGCTGGTGGAATCCGATGCGCACGCAGGAACATCCGGATGGCGCTCGCCGAGACTTTGATACCGAGCTTAAGGAGTTCGCCCTTGATGCGACGATCTCCCCAGCGTGGGTTTTCGCGTGCCATCTCCCGGATCAAGGCCTTGGTTTCCTCGGCCAACCGAGGTCGGCCACGACGGGGGCGTCGCTGAAAGGCTGCCCACTTCCGCCTGACCAGTTCGCGATGCCACCGCAGCAAGGTGGTCGGCTGGAACATGAGTCGGCCAGCCGGCAGATTGGTACCGAGTGCAGCGAAGATGGCGCGATCGGTGGGGAAGAGGTCTGGCCGCTTAACGCGTCGCCGGAGAACCGCGACCTCGTGACGAAGGGCCAAGATCTCGGCGTCCTTCTCGTTCTGCGCCATGCCGGTGAGCGCGACCAGTCCGATCATCAGCCGGACCAATGAATAGAAGGACGCGAGGAGCACGAGCGGGCACAGTAAGTGGTCGGCCTTCCGGCTCGCAACCATGAGAAGGTTGCCAGGCTATGAGATTAGGCGAAGATCGCGGCCACCTGGGATGAACTTTCTGCGCACCACAGGGCATACCGCTATCTGGGCGCCGTAGTTGGTGATCGAGAGTAGACACGGCCATCTACATTCCTGTAGACTTAATGCGTGTCAAGCACCACCATTCGGATCAGCCAGCAGGCTCGCGATGAGGCGCGAGAGCTGGCTCGGGCGACCGGCAAGCCGATTTCCCAGGCGGTGGAGGAGGCCATACGGGCCGAACGCCGCCGTCTCTTCTGGGCAAGCTTCCGGCAGGCTGCCGCCACCGTCTTGAAGGACCCGTCTGCTGCAACCGAGGAGGCAGCCGATCGCGAACTCTTTGAGGGCGCACTAGGTGACGGTCTCGACGCCGAGCCTATTCCGGATTGAGATCGCGCCCGCAGCGCGGAGACATCTGGACTATCGAGTTCGGCCGGCCGACCGGTCACGAGCAGGGTGCGGGTACGAGGCCTGGGTTGGTGATCAGCACCGACGAGTTCAACGACTCTGGCGCTGGGCTTGTGATCGTGGCTCCGCTGACGACCTCGCAACGCGGATATCCATCGCGGATCAAGGTTCGGTCGGCTGAGTCGGGATTGCGAGAGACGAGCTGGGCCGCGGTCGAGCATCTGCGAAGCCTTTCCGCACTCCGCCTCATCGACTATCGCGGCAGCGTCGACCGAGCTGTGCTGACCGAGGTCGAGCGGGTCCTCGACCTGCTCCTGTTTGATCGCCCCGCTAGTCTAACCAGCGACTGACGGGAGCCCCAAATCGGGAGTCCACAATCATTCGCGCGATCCGCGACGAATTTTCTGAACCGCACACCCTGAGAAAGCACTCGGAGAGCACGGCAACCGCACTACCGACCGGCGTCAACTGGTAGCGCTGCGAGCTGGGAACCCTGAAGATCAGACCCTTTCGCCGAAGCCGGCGGAGATCGTAGGTCGCCTGACGATGACCATACGGTTGGTCGAGGAGAGTGGCGACCAAGCTCACCAGCTGACGGTTCTGGAATCCGACCAGCACATGGCTGAAGCCGACTAGCGCCGCCAGTAATGCCATCACCCGCGGGTCCCCGAAACACAATGCCGGGGCATGGAGGCCGTCCGAAGTCTTGGTCGGCCGGGTCACCTGGCCAAGGGTGACCACGTCCGGAGCCGGCGCCGCGTCTTGTGCCTGGGCGTCGCAAAGACGCTGATTGGCCGAATCGCCAACCGCCCGTAGGGCTCTCCAGTTGTCCGTGGTGACGCGACGGCCGATTCCGAAATCGCGAGTGTTGCAGATCACCGTCTCATTTCGCAGGGCGCGTCCTTCCTTTAGATACTGCTTGATGCGGCTGGACTTGTAGCTGCAGCTCACCTGGGGGTCGACGCCTTTTGTGAGGACCTTGGTCGAGAAGCTCCCCACCTTCCTGGGCAGTCTTTCCCGCTTGAAGAGGAGTACGACCTGCTGTGGCCGCCCGATGTCAAGGTGGTCGCGGATCAGACCCTCGAAGAAAGCGCGCCCTGACTGTGGGCGGTCGAACACGCGGGTGTCTGCAACCTCGAACTGCCGCACGGCCAGGTCGTAGGCGTAACCGGCACGCAGGTCGGCTGCCGTGAAGGGCGAGGGGAGACGATAAAACCATCGCCAGAAAAAGTTCTGCACCGACCCGGGTCCAAGGCGTGCGCAGATCCGATTACAAGCCGCTGGGTCGGCGCATGACCGAAAGCCGTTGTCCAACGCAGGGCGCGCCGCGGTATGGACAATCCTCATCGACTTTTGCCGCCCTTCACCACGGTGTGTCGGAACCTCCGTTTAGAGTTCAAACGCGTCGGCGTAGACCACGCGCTCTCGAAGAAATGGCGAAGTAATCACCGCCGGATCGTCGTCCGATTGATCGCGGAAAAAAGTTTCGATCTCGGTGATGAGCAATCTGTGTTGATGCGTCTCCAGGGCTCCCTCAGGCAGCGCCACGGATCCTGACCACACGACGTTGAATCCGTTGAAATTCGCCTCAAGCGTGATCTCGTTCAATCGCTCCCACCCGAGATCGCCTGGGATCGACGCACGCCGGCGTTGCAGAGCGACTTGCATGGTGGTGTTGGGCTGAACAACGGGCTTCTCCCTGGGTGGAAACTCGGCCGACACAGCGCTGTTCGTGCCCGAGAATCCAGTGACCGTAATGTCGGCCGAGCCAGAACCGATCTCGACGCGCGCGGTCCGATTGGGGACGAGCTGCATGAAATCCGCAACAGTGACCCGTGACAGATGGGCATCGATGACTGAATGAGGCTGGAATCGAGCGAGGGCGAGGCGGACAAATGGGTAATAGGAGTCACCCGCGTCTACGGTGATGTCGCAGTACCAGAGGCCTCGATCCTTATCCCAATGCACCTCGTGGCCAGCGACGGTCACCCTCGCATACGGCGAAATCTCATCCAGAGTCAACCCGGTGGCATAGGAAACGTGGTCTGGGAACGCGGCCACCGTCGGCGGCTGGTCCGGAGCCGCTGAATCCCAAATCGGGTCCGTCCCCCACATGGTGACGTAAGGCGCGAGCATGCGCCTGAGATCCGCGGCGGTTGGTTGTGGGAAGGCGCCGGCAAGTGCGGCGCGCGATGCTCTTCCCACTCCCGAAAGGCGTCTTGACTGCGCGGAAGACGACACGGTGAGGGATCGAACCGATGAATGCGCCGGCTGGCGAATTGGAGCCGGCACGCCACGTAGCAGCGGTTCGGAGCTCACAAGGGGCGGGCGAGCGGCCAGCTCGCCAAGACTCTGCTCGAGTGCAGGTGAGCGCATCCAGCCGGGCGGCAGCCGGATTCCAGGCTCCAGTAAGACACCGAGCTGCTCTCCATCGCCCGACGAGAACCATGGCCGGCGCAACCAGAGGCGGATGCCACCACCGTGTCGTATGTGGGTCCGGATCGAGCCCTCGTCGTTCCGCTCCCAGCGAAATGTCGGAATCGAGTACATGACGTCCGCATGCGCCGGTCGTGCTGAGCTAGGTACGTCATGGACAAGCAGCGGTTTTGTCTTGCCGTCAGGCGCCTGTTTCTGCTCGACCTGCTGAATCTTCGCGGGATCGTTTGCGATTACAGCCGGCAAGAACTCGCGAAATCGCGTCGTAGCAACGCTGTGGTACGTGATCCTCCGGTACTTCGTATCGCCGAACTCCTGGCGAGATATCCGGCCGACGTCGGCACGCGTCACCTCGGCCTGATCCTCGTCCGGCATGAGATCGAAGCCAAAGGCATGAGCGCTGTGCGGAACAGCGTTGCCGAGGGCGGCCATCCGTGGCTCAGGATTTGTCACGAGGTCAACGTCTTCGGTCCATTCCGCGGGCACGTCAATCCGTCCCGTGCTCTTCGCGTGGTTGACGATCGAACCTTCGAAGTCCGTGTACGTGGCACCGAGGACGCGTGTCGGGATCACTTTTGTCATGTCGGGGACCGCAAGAGGCTGCTGAACCGCGTGGGTGAAGGTGACCTTTCGATAGGGCGTGAACATCCAGTGCCTTCCAGCACGCGCCGCCTTTGCGAGGTCGTCGATCTGGCCAGGCTGAGGCGCCGTCGCGGCATTCGACATCCAGTGCCATATCGCAAAGTCTTCGAGCCGGCCATCGGGGAACAGCGACGAGAGAGTCGCCCGCACGACATCCGCCTTCGCGAGGGCGACCTCGAGGATGCCGTTCTGAAACGCGGCCTGGGGCGTGGTGCCCTCGGCGCCCTCGGAGAGCCGGATTCTGAACGGCGCAAGAGCTGGCCATTCGCCCGCGAAAGGCACCTCTATGTGAAACACTTCGTTGCCCGTGAGGTCGTAGCCGGTCAATGCCATCCCACTCGCGAACGGATCGGGCAGGTACGGCAGCACGAGCTGCGCGTCCGGATAGTAGGCATAGGCTCCGGCAAGCTTGTTCTTGGCGTCGTCGTCCGCTCCTTCGCTCAATCCGCCGCCGCGTTGGTTGGGAAGCGAGGCTCCGGGCGGGAAAACCTCGATCGTCGTCTGGGCGATCGTCTTCTTTCCAGTCGCGGGGTCGATGATCTTAGTTAAAGCGCTGTTGACCTGCGCCGGTGTGCCGCCGAACGCCGCCTCCAGCCTGCTTTCCTGCTCGGCCATTTGCGCCGAGCCTTTAGGCGGGGCAATATGGCGCTGAGAGTCGTCGCCGTACTTGTACGGCTTGCCGGCCAGCGCATTGACGACGTCGTCGGATGACGCGTAATCACTCGCGCTGATGCCTCCGTTCGAGCGTATGAGCAGATACTCGAGCGACTCACCCTCTGTATCGATATGGCGGCGAAGGACAGTCGGCGATGGCACCGGCTCGAGCCGGAGATACGGTTGCTGTTCCGACTCCAGGTACGGCTTGACCGGATCCAACGATTTCTGGCTGAAGCCACGACTGTTCCCAGCGAGATCCACCGTCCTGACCCGCATTCTGTAGTGATGGCCGACCCTCAGGCGCGGCAAGCTGTTCGGTCCGACGCTCACAACTGACAGGAGCGGGGCTTTCTGCCCGGCCGCAGGGTCTATTCGGGCGAGCGAGCCACCTCCATCTCCTTCACCAGGCTCGACGATCGCCTTGCCGGGTGGTGGGGCGGCCAGGCTCCAACCGTCCCAGGCGATGACGGTTTCGTGGAGGTAAAGGTCATCCGACGCGTTCGGATGGTCCTGTCGTTCGCTCGAAGCCGCAGTCGACTTCACGTAACCCTCGTCATGAATCGGCGGAAGTTTGAGTGGCGGATCTTTACTGGTCGGGTCGCCCGCCGTGTGTTGAGTTGTTCGATCGTGCAACGTGAACCAGCGAGCCCCTCCTGGCGTGTCCTGGTCGAACACGTCCAGTCGATAACCGCGGATCAGGTCCTCAGCGTCAAATGTCACATCTGCGTGGGATTCGATCTTGGTGTTCTTGTCCGCTCGATCCTTCAGGTCGAGCAGCAGTGCGTCACCGCGACGGTCACGAGCCAGCGCGAACCCGCCTGTGCGCAGGGCCGGCGCGCCGGTGTTCGATGGTGTGTCCAGATTGCGCATCGATGGATCGAGCATCCTGCCGAGTGTGTC
>VBGO01000114.1 GCA_005882525.1 Chloroflexota bacterium | reverse complement strand
GGCTGGTACTACGACCAGGGCGGGCGCTGGTAATGTGACCGGGCTGGACGGGGCCGAGGCAGGCCCGCGCCATAACTGCTCCACCGGAACCACCGTGTAGGTGACTGGCTGCCCCGCCGGCGGCGAATCCTCGCATGCCCGCATCGGCGAGGCCACGGCGCACACCTCGACGGCGTCCTTGCTGCCCACCGCCTGCCGCCTGACGACATAGCCAGCGACTTCTCTTCCGGTCGCGTACGTCGACGGCGCCCACTCGAGCTTGATCGATTTCGGCAGCACCGTCGCGGTGGGGAGCTGACCCATCGGCACCACGGCGCTCTCAGCGACGGCCGGACCGGTGGCGGTGATCGTCCAGGAACCAGCCGCCAGCGCCAGCGTCGCGTTGAGCGGCGCGACCGAAAGGAACGCGGCAGCGCCGATCAGCAGGCCCCAACGGGCTTGCCGGCTCCGGCACTGCCGCGGTGTCAACACGGTTTTCCGCCTGTCGTCGCTGGGTTAGGGCTCTACCTGGGAACCCGGTTGCCGCGTCAATTCATAGGCGGTGACCTTGAGGTTCACCCCAAACGTAGCCCCCTGGCAGCCCTGGGCCGTGCTGCTCGACAGATGGATCATTCCGGCCCCGAGGCGGTTGTTGTCCGTGCCATTGACCTGGAGCGTGGAATGCGGTGCGATGATCGGCCAGTTGAGGTAGCTGCTCGGAGGGGTAATCGAAGCCCATTGTTTGCAGTCGCCGTTCCCTCCCGCTACGAAGGCCCCCGTCCCGTTCTTATTGGAGCTGATAAGGGGGCACACGGTACCGCCACACGTAGTGGATTGGACATTGACAACATCGATTTGCGTGACCGCAAGGGGCACGTTGCTCGTGTTCTCGATCGCGAAGGTCAAGGCTCCGCCCGGACTTGTCAAATTCGCGTTACCGTCGTCGGGTACGAAATCGCTGTTGGGGTCGGCCATTCCGGCCTCAACCCGGATCGTCACGTGCGTCGCCTGGGCTGCTCCGCCCTGGCGAAACCCCTCCTGGTTCGCCTTGAACGTCCATGCTGCATACGCCATTCCGACTCCCAAGACGACGATTCCGAGCGAGAGCAGCACGCTGACCAAGAATTTTTTCTTCATTTTCCCTCCGCGGTTTTGCAGGCTGGCTCAATGGTCGCTCCCTGAGGTCCGGTTCGTATCGGGGAAAACCCTGAACTTCCCCCTGGACCCAGCGTGATCTCCCGGGTAGGATCAAAGGATGCTCCTGGGGAGGGGCCCCGAGCGTGCCGCTATCGACGGCCTGATTCGCGGCGCCAGTCAGGGGGTGAGTGGCGCCCTGCTTCTCAGCGGCGACCCCGGTGCTGGAAAGAGCGCCCTGCTGAAGTACGCCGGCGAGACCGCCCGCGGGATGACGGTCGTTCGCGCCCGGGGAATCGAGGCAGAGTCGTCCCTGCCGTTTGCGGCGCTGGCCGACGTTCTCCGGCCGATGATCGGCCAGATCGATCGCCTGCCGGCGGTGCAATCGGCCAGTCTCTCTGCGGCCCTCGCGATCGGCCCCCCGTTACCCGGCGACCGGTTCACGACATACCTGGCGGCACTGAACCTGGTTGCGCTGTTCGCGGAGACGCAGCCCGTCCTGATCATCGTCGACGACATGCAATGGATCGATCCCGGCTCCGCCGAGGCTTTGTTCTACGCCGCACGGCGTCTGAGCGCCGAGCGCGTCGCCATCCTCTTCGCCGCGAGGACGACCGCCGACCTTCCCGCCGACCCGGCGGCGGTTCCCCCTCTTCAGCTCGGCGGCCTCGACCGTGATGCCTCGCTGCAACTCGTCGCCCGATCGACGCCGGCGATCGCGACGTCGGTCGCCGACGCGATCTACCGTGCAAGCCGCGGCAATCCGCTGGCCCTGATCGAGATTCCCGGCCTTCTCAGCGATCGCCAGCTACGCGGTCATGACCCGCTGCCCGACCCGCTCCCGGTCGGGAGCAAACTCGTGACGGCCTACCGGGCGCGGCTTGAAGGTTTGCCGGAACCCGCACGCACTGCCCTCCTGCTTGCGGCGGCCAGCGATGATGGCGACCTGGCGTCGATTTCCGAGGCTGCGAGGATCGCCGGCGTCGATCCGAGATCAGCGCTCGGTGCGGCGGAAGCGGCCGGCCTGATCGAGTTCGACGGCAGCCTCGCGTTCCGTCATCCGTTGATCCGATCGGCCGTGTACGAAGCGGCGACAGCCGACGAGCGCCGCAACGCGCATCGGCTGCTGGCCGAGTCGCTGCCGACAGATGCGGCGGCCCGGCGAACTTGGCACCGAGCCGAAGCCTGCCTCGGCCCGGACGAGGCCGTGGCGAGCGAGCTCGAAGCGCTAGCGGGCGAGCAGCAGGCGCGGCGCGCGTATGCGGCGGCGTTTCACGCCTTCAATCGAGCGGCGGAACTCTCGCCTGCAGTACCTGATCGTGTTCGCCGGCTGACCGAGGCTGCCACCAGCGCGTTCCTGTCTGGACGGGGCGCCGCGGCCGTGGCGCAGTACGATCGCGCACTCACCCTCGTCGCCGACCCGGTCGCGCACGCCGACCTGGTCTTACATCGCGGTCAGATCGCCATCTGGGTGTCGAATCCCATGGAAGTCCAGCGGACAATCGTCGCTCAGGCGGATCGGATCGCCCAGGTCGATCCAAAAAGGGCCGCGCTCCTCTTGATTCATGCGGCGGGTCCGTGTTTCATGGCCGGTGAAGTCCTCGAAGGCAAGCGCACAGCGGAACGCGCGCTCGACATGGCGCGCAGGGCAGGAGACCCGATGACCGTCGCGGCCGCGGAGGTCTGCCTGGCCGAGGCGCTCCTCCTCCACGGCGAAGCCGCACCGACTGGATCGACGCTCCGCGAGTTCCTCCCTCAGCTTGCCGCAGCGGACCCCGACATTGCCAATTCCGTGGCGGCCCGCTATGGCGCGTTCTGCCAGATCTGCGCCGAAGACTTCGAACCGGCGCTCGGCTCGCTCGAAGCCGAAGTCGCTCAACTGCGGTCCGCCGGCGCCCCCTCCCTCCTCCCTTACCCGCTGGCCGTCCTGTCGGAGCTGGAGTTTCGCACCGGCCGCTGGCTGAGCGGATACGCCAACGCCGCCGAGTCGGTCCGCCTCGCGCACGAGACCGGTGCGCAAAGCAGCCGGACCTACAGCCTCATCTGCCTCGCGCGCTTCGAAGCCACGACCGGGAGGGACGATGAATGCCGGGCCCATCTCGACGAGGCCTGGAATCTCACCGAGCGTCTCGAGACGGGCTCCATCTTCAGCTATGTGTTGACCATCAAGGGCCTGCTCGCCGTGGGCCGGGAGCAATGGGCGGCGGCCCGCGAGAGCCTGGAGCAGGTGCGGCGAATCTGTACGCGGCAGGAGGTGCGCGAGCCGGGCCTGCTGCGCTTCCACGCCGACCTGGTCGAGGCCCTTGTGCGCCTCGGAGATCGGCAGGGCGCCGAGCATGTCCTGGCTGAGCTCGAGGACCAGGCGGACGTCACCGGCCGGCGCTGGGCTCGTGTCGCCGCTCTACGATCGCGCGGCACGCTGGCAGAAGGCAGCCGGGTCGAGTCATACCTCGACGGGGCCGTTGCCTGGGCACGCGACGCGCGCGACCCATTCGAACTGGCCCGCACCGAGCTGAGCTTTGGCGAGGGTTTGCGGCGGATGCGGCGCCGTGGCATTGCCCGGCAGCATTTTCGCGCCGCCCTCGAGATCTTCCTCGAGTTGGGCGCGGTCCCATGGATCCGCCGGACGAAGCAGGAGCTCGCCGCGACCGGGGAACGGTTCCATCGCGAAGCGCCTCCCGTAGGGGCCGTGCTCACGCCGCAGGAGCTGCAGGTTAGCCTGGCGGTGGCCCGCGGCTCGACGAACAAAGAGGTCGCCGCCCACCTTTTCCTCAGTCAGAAGACGATCGAGACGCACCTCGGCAACGCCTATGGCAAGCTTGGCATCCGATCGCGCAGCGAATTGGCACGGTTGTTCGCGGTCGAACCCGAACGGGCGGTTGCGTTGCGGTAATTCCCCTCCCCGCGAGCGGCGGAGGGAGAGGTTGACGCCCCCACCCCGACCCACCCCCGCAAGCGCGGGAGGGAGAGGTTAGGCGTTGGAGAAGAGCGGGATGTTGGCGCCACTCGCCGGAGTGATCGGGCCGTCGAGCAAGCTCACAATCAGGTCCGCGACACGGGCCGGGGTCAGGCCCGCCTTCAGCTGCGGGTTCGCCCGCCGCAGCATCTGGGTGTCGACCGCTCCCGGACTGATGCAGATCGCGGTGATGCCGTGGGCTCGACCTTCCACAGCGATCGCCTCGGTCAATCCGACAACGCCATACTTCGAGACGTTGTAGGCCGCCAGGCCAGGGAATTTTTCCGTCCCATAAACGCCCGAGAGGGAGGCCAGATTCACAATCCGACCACCTCCGGCGCGGCGCATCGGTCCAAAAGCGGCGCGGCAACAGAGGAAGGTGCCGGTGAGATTGATTCGAAGCGTTTCCTCCCATGTCTGGGATGTGGTCGCTTCGATGGGGACCTTATGCAGGACGGCCGCGGCACAGACCAGGGCCGTTGGCGCGCCTACGCGTTCAGCGACCGCAAAGAGGCGGTCGACCTCCCGGCCATCGCCCACGTCGGTCGCCGCAACCGTTGCAGCGCCTCCGGACGTGCTGATCGCCTCGCGGACCGCTTCAAGTTGCGAAGGGGTGCGCGCCGCCAGGACCACATGGGCGCCCGCTCGGGCCATTGCTTCCGCTGTGGCCCGCCCGATGCCGCGGCCCGCCCCCGTCACGATCGCCACCCGTCCCTGCAACCATCCCGGCGCGTCAGGCATGGCGGTTCACCGCGGTGTTGGCCCGTAGCCTCTCGTAAAGCCGCTCGTGAGCGGCAAGGCTCGCGTCGAGATTCAGGGCTGACACGGCATGCTGCCGGCACGCCTCACGGCTGAGGCTGCTGACCATCCGTAGCGCCCGCGCCGCAGCGGCAACGTCGCCAGGTGGGACCAGGAAGCCAGTGCGACGGTCGACGATGATTTCCGGCAGAGCGCCACGGCGGTAGGCAATCACCGGAGTGCCGGCGGCCTGCGCCTCGGCGGCGATCATGCCAAAGGGCTCCTCCCACTTCGCCGGGCAGAGGACCGCGCGGGCACCGGCCATCACTTGCCACAGGTCCGACCGGATCAGCCCGCCATGGATCGACACGCCGGCCTCTCCGTGGTGTGAGAGCACCTGGGCTCGCGCGTATTCGGGGTCATAGGGCTCGCCGTAGAGATCGATCCGAACGCCCGCCTCCCGCGCGATGGCGATGGCGTCGTCGGCGCCTTTTTCCGGACTGAACCGGCCGGCAAAGACGACCCCGTCTCCCACCGTGGCCGACCATCGGATGCGGTCGACCGGTACCCCATTCGGTAGGATCGCGTCGACCGGCGTCAGGTCACGCCACGCCTGGGCGTGCGACGCGGAGACGGCGGCGATCGTTGGCGGATTCTCCGATCGGCGGGCTTCGGCCAGGGCGGCCGCCATCGCCGCGTCGGGAGGCAGATGCAGGGTATGCACCACAGGCGACCGCAGGGAAGAGGCCAGGCGTATGGCCGGCGGGTCGAAGGCGTGGTTGTGCACGACGTCATACGACGCCCGGCCAATCGATGCGTACACGGTTGCGAAAGCCTGGTCGGCGGCGCGAGCATCGGTTGAGAGCGACCCGCCATGACGGTAGAGGAGGCCGGCCAGGGAGTCGGCGTCCACCTCGGAGTCGATGACGGTGACGCCCGGAATCGCGGAGCCCGAGGCGGCGTAGACATGAACCTCATGGCCACGGTCTTGCAAGCCGGTGGCGAGATCGGCCACGACCGCCTGGGAACCGCCCAGCTGCGGCTCCCGGATCCTCGTCACCAGCGGCGCCACAATGGCGATGCGCATCACGAAATGCTCTTGTAGGCGAGGTCGCGCGGGGGGTTGACGCCCAGAATTTCGTACGGGACCCGGCGATCGCCGCGAGCCTGGATCTCGGCGACGGCCCCAGGGTAAAAGATCTTTGCCAGCTGGACCGCCTCCGTCGGACTGGCGAAGTCCATCGTCATTGGACCGGGAAACGACACGTAGCGATAGCCATGCCGCGCTAGCCACTCGGGCTGGTTCGGCCAGACGATCACCACCATCCCACCGACTGCACAGACGCGCTCCATCTCGGCGAGCCCGCGGTCGCCGCCGTGGGCCGGCTCGGGGGTGAGCGCGGAGCAAGCAGTGACCAGCTCGGCGGATTGGTCTGGTAAGGGAAGGGCATCGAAGAAGCCGCTGACGATCCGGACGCGGCTCCCACCCTGCCCTCCCCCAGAGGGGGAGGGTGATGAGGCCAGCCTGGCACGGAGACGTTCTCGCAGCGGCGCGGCCGGCTCGACGGCAGTCAACTGGTCGCAACGAGCGACAAGTTCGAGCGTGAGCCGCCCGGTTCCGGCGCCGATCTCGATGATCCGGGGTCGATGCGCCGGGAGCCACTCGAGGATGCCCGGGTGGAGATGCTCGGCGGCAATCAGCCGCTCATAGAGGTCGGGCTCCAGCCGGTAGAGGAGCTCCCAGGCCAGCGAGAGATTACGTCGCGGGTCGGCGATGGCGCGCTTAAGAAAACGGCCGGACTCGTCGGCGGAGAAGACGCGCAGATCGGTGGTGGAGTATCGCTCTGTCAAAGGGATGGCGCTGACGGCCTGCCCTGCCACCTCAGCCGCCATCGCTGCACTCGGCCCAGTTCTTATCCGTTTCGTGGACCCGGACTCGGCGCAGCGATCCCTCGGGCAGGTGCGGCCGCAACCGCGCCCAGAACGCCAGTGCCAGGGCTTCGGCGGTCGGAATCCGTCCGCTCAGCCAGGCGACGTCCGTGTTGAGGTTGCGGTGATCGACATGCTGAATGATCTCCGCGGTCATCAGGTCCGACAAACGCTTCAGGTCCATCACGTAGCCGGTGACGGGATCGATGGCGCCGCTGACGACGACTTCCAGGACGTAATTGTGCCCGTGAAGGCTGACACACTTGCCATACAGACGCCGGTTTTCGTCATCGCTCAGGCTCGCATCCCGTAACTGATGGGCGGCATTGAATCCCTCCCGACGGCTGATGCGCACGTTCATGTGGGCAGTCATCCGGAGTGATGGGCCGGGTCGCCCCCCTGGCAGAGCTTCAGGAATTCGTTGCGCAGCTGCTCGTCCGATTCGTAGGCACCCCGCCAAAAGGTCGTGCGGGTGGTCGCCTCCTGCTCGCGAACGCCACGCATCTGCATGCAAAGGTGCGCCGCGTCGAGGTAGACCGCGACGCCGTGGGCAGCGAGGATCCCATCGAGCGCGTTGATGACCTGGCGTCCCAGCCGCTCCTGCATCGAGAAGCGGCGGGCATACAGTCGCACGACCCGGGTGAGTTTGGAAAGCCCGATGATGCGTTCATGCGCGATATATCCAATCCAGGCCTGGCCGAAAAACGGGAAGGCATGATGCTCGCAGACCGAGTGGAATGGGATCGGACCCTGCACGATCTGGCTGATGCGGCAATCGGGGCCCTGGTCACACTCTGTCGGAAACGCGGTCACCAGCTTGGGGTCGCCTTCATATCCCTCGGTGGCGTCGAAGAGCGCACGGATGAAGCGACGCGGCGTCTCGCGGGTTCCCGGCGAGTCGAGTCGCATGCCCATAGTCTGAAAGATTTCCGCCGCGTATCGCTCCAGCTGCCGCCACTTCGCTCTCGGAATCGTTCTGGGTGCGGTCCGTACCCACTCGGGTTCTTTCCGAGTCAACGGCACAACGTGTGATCCACTATTAGCGTCACGGACCGGGGGGCGGCGTCGAGCTGCGGTGGCCATTAGTTTGGTTGCAGGGTGGCCGGCGAGCGCCGGACCTCGACCCTGCCCTCCACGACGCGGACGTCGTAGCGAACAGCGGGTACGGTCGCCGGCCCGCCTCGGCGCTGGCTGTCGATGAAACGGCTGATTGCGTGACTAAGCATTGCTTCCTCCTTTCGCCGACGATCGTCCGATGGTGACGCAGCAGTGCCCCGGGCTCGGATCCAGTCGTGCCCCGACACGGCCACCGCCCAGCCCCTCGATCACGCCCTGGACCAGGCTGAGATTGATGCCGCAAACGAGTTCCGGGTAGGCCGATGCGACGGTCTCGAACGGGCAGTTCCGAAGGCGCACAACTCCGCCGTCGTCATAGGGTTCGGTTCCCAGGCCTTCGAGCACGCCACGGAGCGCTACTACAGCGCCGCGGGTGCCGCGGCGGGGGCGCGGCCGGTACGCCGCCGAGAATTCCTGACCGGACCTCCGCGCCGCGTTGGCGAGTCGGGCCTTGATGCGAGTGTCGTCGGCCTCGTGCAGCGGAGCGGCGAAAAGCCCCGCGAGGAGCTCATAGCGGCGCTCGGGCAAGCTGATGCCGATCTGCCGCCTGGTGCGGCGGTAAAGCTTGGAGGGGCGCCCTGCACCCGGACCCTGCCGGCCGCTCAGGCGCCGGTACGTCACCTCGAGTAATCCAGCCCGGACCAGCCGGTCGAGGTGGAAAGAGGCGAGACTGCGGCTGATGGCAATCGTCTCAGCCGCTTCGTCACGCGAGACATCGTGCCGTTGCCCGCTCACGTACGCATAGACGGCACGGCGCTGAGGATCGCGCAGCGCGCCGACGGCCTCGATGTCTGCGTTGACGTGAGACGCCAGCACTCTAATAATAATAGCAATTGGTTTTAGACCGGGCTGAGCTGGAGGTGTGGCGATGGAACAGACGATTGACGCCAGTAAGGGTTGGTGCTGCGATGGCAGGACATGGGCCGAACACGCCCACAAGGATGGCCGATGCTGTCAACCCGAGGGACAGAAGCTGGAGGACTTACCGGCCGACGGCCAGCGCAAGGCCCGCCAGCGGTTAGCACAGGCTCAATCCAGCTGACAGCCCTTGTCGATCCCTCTGTTAGGGAGCCGGAAGGAACGTCTTACGACGCTCGAAGTCAGCAACCTTTTGGCGCGCCAGCTGGAAGGCGTCAGCTTGTCCAGCCTCCGACAGCTGCTGCTCGGCAATTTCCGCTTCCTCCGCCGGGCGGACACGCCAGCCAAAGCGGAAGACGAGATCCCCTCCAATCCAGGCGGCCACCAGCAGTCCGGCGGTCGCGCCGGCCAGCAATCCGAGGCGTCGTTTCAGGCTGGTCGACGCACCAATCAGCGCGATGAGTCCGGCGGTGTTGATCAAGCCGTGGACGGTGGCAGGCGTCCGGGCCGGATGCCCGCCCGGAATCGTCAGCCAGTCGATCCATCCGACAACGCCGGCGGCGACGGCGGCGGCGGTTGCCGTCCGAGTGGCGATGCGGCTCAGTGGCTGGCCGACCGGATCGTTTCGTGTCCGCCTCCACGCCTCGATCGCGAAGGCAAGCGGAATCAGGACAGCGGGGCCGTCCGACAGGATGGCGTGTACCGGATGACCGCGCACCACCGGATGCCTCGGTAGATCGATCGCCGAACCTCCAATGCCGCGGCGTCAGGCCTGGCGAGTCGCCCCGGCCGGAACGCGCTCGGCCACTTCGTCGAGACGACCGGTCTTCACATCGTAGACGATGCGGCGCGCAGGGTTGCCCGGAGTGCGACGCGCCGATGGACCTCAACGACCAATTCGTCGGGCGTCATCTGGTAGGGAATCCTGATGACGAGCGCCGCCAGTCCCGGATCGGCGAACACGGCGAGATCACAGAGCACCACGACATCCGCATCAGGCATGGCGCTGTTGAGCACATCGACGAAGCTCTCGGCCTGCTTGACGTCGTAGCCACCAACCTCGAGGGCACCGCGATAGGGGTCGCCGGCCGACGGGTCATCGGCAATCAGCAGGACGCGGGCGGTGCTGGTGGCGGTGGTCACTGCCATGCCATCATCTATTTCCCCGGGGTTAGTGGGTTAGGCCGTTCGGCCTAGCTTGCAGGTCCGTTTGGCAGGTGATAAAGGCGCCGGGCGTTCTCGGCCAGCACCTGGCGGCCGGCCGCGTCAGCTGCGGAGCGCGACATCACTCCCCGGTCAATCAACTCGCCGAGCGCTTCGGCGAGGGCTTCGCGATGGAGTACCGCCGCAACCAGGTAGACCTCGGGATAACGGGTCGCGTCGCTCGCATAGAGCAACTTGCTGGTCGGGCAGAGGCCGAGCGCCTCGCGCATCGCCTGGACGCCTTCGACGCCGGCGAAGGGGATGGTGAGCGAGAGATCCATGGACACGCCGGGGAAGACCGAGCAGAGGTAGGCGGCCTCGCGATGATAGGGGTAGCAATGGAGGAGGGCGACGCGCAGGCCCCGGTAGGCCGGATCGACGAAAAGCGGCCGAAGCCCGAGCGGCGACGTTTCCGCTAGGTCTTCGTCGGGATCGCCGAAGCCGCAGTGGACCTGCAGCGGGACGTCGAGTTCCTGGCACGCCTGGGCGGCTTCGAAAAGGAGCGCGTGGCAGAGCGCGTTGCCGGTCAGCCGCACCGGCTGCGCCCGCTCGAGACGGAGGCGGAGGGCGCTGAAGGCGACGCCGAGCGCGTCGGTGTCGACCGGCTCGAGCCGGAGGCTGGCGCGGTAGGCGCAGATGGTCTTCACGCCGACCGCCCCGCGCTTGACGGCGGCTCTGAGCGCCTCGCGGACGGCCGCGAACCATTCGCGCGGTTCGCTCGCATCGTTCACGAGGCTCTCGGCGAGCGTTTCGATCCGGATGATTTCGCGCTGGGGGATGCCGGTGGCCTGCTGCTGCTCCTCGAGCGTGAAGGAATCCGGGGAGGCGAAGCCACAGTCGACCAGCATCACCTCGGTCGCCGTGCGGCCGAGGAGCTGCCTTGCGTAGCCGGTGGGGTCGGCCGCATTGCGGCGCCCGAGGACGACGACTTCGCTCGGATCGCAGTCAAGCTCGGCCGCAATGCGATGCAGCGCGCCCTGGTAGGCCGCCGTATGGATGACGTGGCGTTCGGCGATCGCCGGATCGATCGCTTCGGTGAAAGCCGAGCGAAGCTCGACCGCTGTCAGCTGAAAGGGCCAGCGCCGGAGCGGGTGACAGTGATGGTCGACGGCCCGTACGGCCTTCCACGATTCGAGCAGCGGACCGACATCACTCAAGGTCATGGCGCTGGGACAAGTTAATCACCCGCGGCGCAGGCGTTAAATGAGGCCATGGGGCCTCGGTCGAGGTTCGGCGCTAGCCCGCTCAGATTGGCGATCTGGCTTGCCATCGTATTGCTGGCGGCAGGCGCGTCCGCGACCATCTCGGGAGTGGCCGGCGATAGTGTTCATCTCGCGGCTCGGCCGCATAATTCCGTCTACCAACTGCCACCTCAATTCGAGCTGCGCCCATCCTGCCCCTTCGTCACCCTTGATCCGTATGGCGCCTGCCCGCTTCCGGCGATCCCTCCGCGGCCCTGGACGAGACGAGCCGTGATCTCTCTCTGCTCGGAAGCGCTCTGCGGGAGCGGCTTCCGTCCCGGCGACACGATCCTGCTACTGGCGACGAGAACTGAGGGCTCGACCTTCTGGCGGACGGTGGCAGACGGGGCCGGCAACTTCCGCTCGCCGCTACCGGCGCCACTTTGCCGCTTCGCGCCCATCGGCCTGACGGCGTCTGACAATCACGCCCACCGATCGAACCGGCTCTCGCTCGGCAGCACTGGCTGCCAGCGGGCGACACCGTAGCCCTACTCCGCGCTAAGGGGAGGGGACGGGCGAAGCCAGCCGATTCCAGCGACGCAGTCGCGCGAGCTCTCAGGATTGTCGAATGGGCTGCCGTGACGGTAAGGCGGGCCAGGATCTAGCGAGGTACCGACTTGGTCGCCGTTCGACAGCGGTCGTCAAGGCGTCTTGCCGAGGTAACGAAGGAACCACTCACTGCGTCGCGCCGGGCACGATCATCATCTGCTTGATGCCGCTGAGTTCTCGGAGCGCCTGGCGGTTGAGCTCGATGACGACGTCGTCGTCTCCACCGACGATCAGCAGGGTGGGCTGGCGAACCCTGGGCAGGACCGGTCCGGCGAGGTCAGGTCGCCCGCCGCGGGAGACGATCGCTCGAACACGTTCGGGACGGTCCGACCCGGCGATCAGGGCCGCCGCCGCGCCCGTCGACGCCCCGAAGTAGCCAGTCGATAACCCGGCCGCGGACGGCTCGCCGGCGAGCCAGTCGGTTACGCCACCCAGGCGCTCCGCCAGTAGGCGAATATCGAACCGGAGCTCGGCGGTCTGCAGGTCGATCGTCTCCTCGTCTCGGGTCAGCAGGTCGATCAGCAGCGTGCCCAGGCCGCCGTTCACGAGGACGTCGGCCACGAAGCGATTGCGAGGGCTGTGCCGGCCGCTGCCGCTCCCATGCGCGAAGACAACGATCCCACGGGCGCCGGGTGGAATCC
>VBGO01000113.1 GCA_005882525.1 Chloroflexota bacterium | reverse complement strand
TGACTACTACGTCCCCTTCCCCGACGGTTCCCATCTGCTCCTGAGCAAGGATTCGGCGCAGGCGCGCGCCGAGATCGCCAAGTTCTCGACGAAAGACGCCGACGCCTGGCCCCTCTTCAGCGAGTACCTGGCCAGGATCGCGCGCCTGGTCCGCCCGCTGCTCTTGATGACCCCGCCGGCGGTTGGGGCAAAGTCACCGGCAGACCTGCTGGAGCTGGCTCGCTTCGCCTGGAAGCTGAAAGGCCTGGATGTGCAGGGTACCGGGGACTTCGTCAAGGTGATGACGCTGTCGGTCGCCGAGTTACTCGAGGAGTGGTTCGAGTCCCCTCAGGTCAAAGCCGCGCGCTGCGTCTCCGGCGCGATCGGCACCTACGGCGGACCCTACACACCGGGTACCGCCTACGTCCTGCTGCACCACTACATCGGCGAGGTCGACGGCGAGATGGCCGAGTGGGCCTTCGTTCGGGGTGGTACCGGTGGCGTCTCCGCGGCCATCGCGGCCGACGCTCGCGAGCATGGGGCCGAGCTCCGCACCGGCGCCCGAGTGGCCCGCGTAATGGTCGCGGACGGACGGGCCACCGGCGTCGCTCTGGCCGACGGGACCGAGCTGCGGGCTCGAGCCGTAGTGTCGAACGCGCATCCGAAGATCACCTTCTGCGAACTGGTCGACACGACGCAGCTGCCGCCCGAGTTCGTCCGCGCGATCGACCGCTACAAGACCCGCTCCGGAACCGTCAAAGTCAACCTGGCGCTCGGTGAGCCGCCCCGGTTCGCGGGCCTTGCCGAGGAGGACTCGATGACGGCGGCGCGCTCGTTCATCCAGCTCTGCGACTCGATGGAGTACCTGGAGCGGGCCTTCGACGACGCCAAATACGGCTCGCCATCCGCCGCCCCCTACTCCGACGGAGTGCTGCCGACCATGGCGGACGATTCCCTGGCGCCCGCCGGCAAGCACCTGATGAGCTGCTTCACGCAGTACGTGCCGGCAAGCTGGTCGCAGGCGCCGCATCGGCTGGAACTGGAGGCGTACGCCGACCGGGTGGTCGAGGGCTATGCGCGCTTTGCACCCAACCTGAAGACCGCCGTCGAGCACCGGCAGGTGCTGGGACCGTACGACATGGAGCAGGAGTACGGCCTGGTGGGCGGCAACATCATGCACGGCGACCTCACCCTCGACCAGCTCTTCAGCTGGCGGCCGGTGGCGGGCTACGCCGATTACCGCACGCCCATCAAGAATCTCTACCTTTGCGGTTCCGGGACCCACCCCGGCGGGGGGATCAGCGGGATCAACGGCCGCAGCGCCTCGCGCGAGATTCTCAAAGACCTGAAGCGCCGGCGATAGAAGGACAAATGCCACAGACACCGAATCTCGACGCTCAGGTCGACGGGCCACAATACCTGGGTCCAGCCACCTTCATGAAAGTCCGGATGCTGTCCGAGCCCGAGGAGCTCGACCGGTGGCATCCGGACGTCGCCATCGTCGGCGCTCCCTGGGACGACGGCACGACCTACCGGCCGGGCGCCCGCTTTGGTCCTCGGGCCGTTCGGGTGGCGAATTATCAGCCGCCCAGCTGGCACCTGGACCTCGAAATTGCGCCGTTTGACGTCCTGAAGGTCATCGACTATGGCGACGCGGTCTGCTATCCAGGGATGACCGACCAGGCACACGAGGCGATCCGCATCCGGGTTGCCGAGGTGGCCTCGCGCAAGATCGTGCCGATCGTCATCGGCGGCGATCATTCGATCACCTATCCCTCCGCCACCGCGGTCGCCGATGCCTACGGCCGCGGCAAGGTCGGTCTGGTCCACTTCGACGCCCATGCCGACACCGGGAAGAGCACCTGGGGCAACCTGGCCTCGCACGCCACCCCGATGCGCCGGCTGATCGAATCGGGGGCGATCCCCGGCCGCAACTTCGTCCAGATCGGGCTGCGCGGCTACTGGCCCGAGCGTGAGGTCTTTGAGTGGATGGGCCGCCAGGGCATGCGCTGGCACCTGATGGGCGAGCTGCTCGACCGAGGCGTGGACACCGTGATCGGCGAGGCGATCGAGCAGGCGCTGGACGGGCCGGAATTCATCTATCTGTCGGTCGACATCGACGTGCTCGATCCCGGGTTCGCACCCGGCACCGGGACGCCGGAGCCGGGTGGCATGCAGCCCGCCGACCTGTTGCGCGCCGTCCGCAAGATCGCGTTGCGAACGAAATTGGTCGGAATGGACGTGGTAGAGGTCTCCCCGCCGCACGACCATGCAGAGATCACATCGCAAAACGCCAACCGCTGTATGCTCGAAGCAATCTCGGCTCTGGCCGTGAAGCACACTCGAGGAGGGAAACCGTGAGTACTGTTGCCGAGCCGATCGCGCCCGGGCGCGTCGTCGAACTCATCGCCAAGGAGGAGGAACGGTTCCGGTCCAAGCGGCAGCGGTCGGACCAGCTGTGGAAGCAGGCAAAACAGGTCATCCCGCGCGGGGTACCCTCGTCCTTCCAGGATGCCGCCCCGCAGCCGGTCTTCATCGATCGCGGCAAGGGCAGCCGCATCTGGGACGTCGACGGCAACGAATACGTCGATTTCCATAACGGCTTCGGCGTCATGGCGGTCGGGCACGCCCATCCGCTGATCGTCCGGGCGATCAACGAGCGCGCCGCCAAAGGCACGCATTTCGCCCAGCCAGTTGCCGATGATGCGGTGGTGGCCGAGGAGCTGTCACGGCGCTTCAAGCAGCCGCAATGGCGGTTCACGAACAGTGGCACGGAATCCACGCTCGACGCGGTTCGGCTGGCGCGCGGCTTTACCGGACGCGACCGGCTGATCAAGATCGAAGCCAGCTACCACGGCCACCACGACGCGCTGCTCGTGTCAGTGGAGCCGCCATCCGACTTGATGGGCCCGGCCGAGGCCCCCGTCTCGGTGCCCTACAGCGCCGGCACCCCCCAGGCCGTGGTCGAGCTCGTCACCGTCGTCCCGTTCAACGACCTCGAGATCCTGGAGCGCATCCTCGATCAGCATCGCGGTGAAGTGGCCGCGATCATCGTCGAGCCGGTGATGATGAACATCGGGATCGTGCTCCCGGAAGATGGCTACCTGGCGGGGATTCGCGACCTCGCCCACCGACACGGCGCGCTCCTGATCTTTGATGAGGTCAAGACGGGCGTCACCATCGCTGCAGGTGGCGCGACCGAGCGCTTCGGGGTCACCCCCGACCTGGTGGCCCTCGCGAAGGCGATTGGTGGCGGATTGCCGTGCGGCGCGGTCGGCGGCCGCGCGGATGTCATGGGGACGATCGACGAGCACAAGGTCGTGCAGATCGGAACCTTCAACGGCAACCCCCTCACGATGGCGGCATCGAAAACCACGTTGACGTCCATCCTGACGCCCGCGGCGTACTCGCACTTCGATGCCCTCTCCGAAGCCCTCGACGGCGGTCTGCGCAAGGTCATGAACGACTATCAGCTGCCCTTCCACCCGATCACGCTGGCGGCGCGCGGCTGCGTCACCTATCGCAAGGAACGGGTCCGCAACTATCGCGACTACCTGACGATCGACAAGAAGTACGCCTACCTGTCATGGCTCTATCAGTGCAACCGCGGCGTGCTGATGGCGCCCGGTGCCGAGGAAAACTGGACGCTGTCTGTCCAGCACTCGGAGGACGACGTGCTGCGCTACGTCCGCAACTTCGAGGAGCTCGCCAAAGACCTGACGACCTAGGTTGAACAGCTTCCAAGATGAGGCGACAGTTTCGGCTCATCGAGGGTGCATTTTGTTGGCGCCGTAGACGATAGTACCGGGGACCTGGCCACGGGTTCGCAGACCGGTATGGCCACGTTCGAAGTTGTAGTACACGAGGTAGCGGTCAAGGTCACGGCGCAGGGCGGTGAACTTGGGCACCAGCGAGCGGGCGAAGGTGGGTCGCCAGCATTCCTCGAGGATGGTGCGTTGGACGCGCTCCACCGAGCCGTTGGTCTGCGGTCGGCCAGCCCGGATGAAGCGGTGCGCCGCGCCGTGCTGCTGCACCGCCTGGCTGAAGGGCGCCGCTCGAAACTCGGAGCCGTTGTCGGTGGAGACGGCGCGCAGGGTCCAGCCGGCGGCGGCCAAATCGCGAGCGACGCGATGCACCAGGGCGCTGGTGTGGCGCACCGCGGGATTGAGTGGCGTGACGTGGACCTCGGCCCAGACAAAGGCACTGGCGACATCAATCGCGGTGTATTGCCAGACCCGGCCTTTGGTCCCCGTCAGCCGGCCGATGTGAAAGCAATCGAGCTGGACGAGATCGCCAGGCTTGCTGGCGTCGAGGTGCAGCGGCGGCGGCGCGGGCCGGACTCGGGTTCTGCCGGCGCCGCATACCCGGCCACCAGCGCCAAGCGTCGACGCCGTGTCTGCAGCCCGTGCCGGTGCAGCACCTTCAGCGTGCCGCTGGCCGAGATCCGCAGCCCGCCCCACATCGGCAGCGCCAGCTGCGCCGCGATCCGCCGCGGCCCCAGCCCCGGATGGCCAAGCGCGAAGGCGATCAAGCGTTCTTCCAACCAGGGCGGCACCTGGTTGGGCATCCGCGGCGGCCGGCGCTCCCGTGGCCGCAGGATCTCCAGCCCGTGCCGCAGCACCCCGGACCGCCAGCGGTAGTAGCTGGAGCGGTGATAGCCCAGTGCTCGGCAGGCCCGACTCACCCCCAGGGTTTGGGCCAAGGCAAACAACTGGACACGATGGCGGTACAGCAGGTCATCATTAGTCATGGCGGTCCCCTCCTTCAGGCTTTGAACACCCAAAGGATGGGCCGCCGCTGCTATCTCTGGAGAGTTTTCCCCAGGTGTCTAGTGATCTTGTGAGCTGTTCGACCTAGGCGACCGGCACGCCCGTCAGATAATCGAAGATCAGCTGCGACCAGGACTCCATGTCCAGGTAATAGCTGCGCATGGCGTCAAGCGGAAACAGCCGGCCGGCCAGCTTGTCGACCTCGCGGATCGAGATCTCGGGCCGGTCCCCTTCGACCAGGAAGATCAGGCCGACGTGCACCCGGCCGACCGGTGTCGTCTGATCGTTGATCGCCCCAAGCAGCCGGGTCGAGAAGTCACCACTGTAAACGACCTCCTCTTCCCATTCGCGCCGAAGACCGGCATCGATCGGGTCAGCGGCGCCGGCGACGTCCTCGGGATTGATATGCCCACCCACACCAAGCGAGTAGAGGTGGCGGAGCCGGCGTTCGCTGGAGCGGCGTAGCCGGTGCGTCAGGAAGTAGCGGTCGTCGTGCCGAAAGACGACATAGGGAATGATCTGCGGATCGTCCGGGTCCTCCTCGACCTCGCGCCGCGGGCGGAACCGGTAGTTCGCCCGCACCCGGGCGAGTAAGTCATCGAGCCCCGTGTCACGGAAACCGGTCCACTCGCTGCCCGCGAACAGTGCGCTTCGCGGCACGACGAGGACATCTTCACGCGCGCCCACCTGATCAAGTCTAGCGGGGCTTTGCCGGCATCAGTGGACCAGTTAGTCGCTGTGCTCGCGGTCGGACGGCGCCGGTCGGGGGGTCGGCCGCGGCGTCGACCGCGGGGTCGGATCCGGCGTCGCCTGCTCGCCAACGACGATCGTCGATGGCACCCCGACGGTTTCCGGCTGCTCGATTCGATCGAGCTCGCGGCTGGCGTCAGCAACCAGCTGCTTGACGTCCCGGTCATCCTCCCCGCGATTGGCATTGTCGCGCTCCACCGCGGCGAGCTGCACGCGCAGCGTCCGCAGGGCATCCTTGGCCACCTTCGGGTCAGCCGGATTCTTGAGCGCCGCGGCGGCGTCATCGACGATGACCCGGAAGGCGCGCAGGCTGCTTTTGGCGAGCAACGGCTTGTGGTCGCCCGCCATCGCCCGGGCTTCGCGCAGCCGCTCGTTTGCCAGCTGCAGCTGGTAGGTCAGCCGATCATGGGCCGGCGTGAAGGCGATCCGGACACTCTCTTCGAGCTGCTTGATGGGATACAGCGGGTTGTCGGGGAGCGCGGCCGGCGCGGCCAGGGCGGAGCCGGCCGCCGCCAGGGCGGCCACCGTCGCCATCGCGAGCGCCAGGCCGAGCCGGCGATAGCTGCGGAGCGTGGGGATGCGCAAGCTCCGCCGTAGGGGCAGCACGGCCTGAAGCTTCAACCAGAAGGGAGCGAAGGCGACCGGCGGAGCGGCGGGGAGCGTCACCAGCAACAGGTTCAGCTCGCGAACCTGCCGCAGCTCGGCGGCGCAGGCGGCGCAGCCGGCCAGGTGCCCGTCGATTCGGCGGCGTTCATCGGAGGCCAGCATGCCGTCGGCGTACGGGATCAGCCAGTCGCGGGTCGTTGCATGACTCAACATTCGGGAGACACCCTCTGTCTGCTCAAACGGATCGAGTTCATGCCGTATTCGCCTCTTCGCTCCGCACCAGGTCCCCGAGCCGCTCGCGCAGCAGCCGTTTGGCACCGTTCAGGCGCGACATGACGGTCCCGAGCGGAATGTCGAGCGCCTTCGCGATCTCGTCATAGCTGAGCTCGCCGAAGGCCTGTAGGGCGATCGTGTCACGGTAATGTGGCGGCAGGCTCGCGATGGCGTGACGGACGGCCCGCTGCAGGTCGTGCCGGGTGGCCACATCCTGCGGGTCTGACCCGGCGCTGGGCGGCGGCTGCAGCATCCCATCGAGCGACACCACCGGCCGGCGCCGGCGCAGCGCATCGGTCACCGCGTTGGCGGCCA
>VBGO01000035.1 GCA_005882525.1 Chloroflexota bacterium | reverse complement strand
CGCCCGCAGCGCCGTCAGCTTCGGGTCGCAGACGTCGACGTGACTGCGTACGAACAGCACGCCGTTGGCAACCTGCCAGCGGAGGACCTGGGCCACGCGGCGCTTGACGTCGGCGACGGTCAGGTCTTTGACCCGCTCGCCCCAGATCGCGATGCCCTCGAAGAGCGACCCGCTGAGATTGTGCCGCGGCTGGCCAACGGTGAGGACGGCGTCGAGGTGGATGTGGGGCTCGACCAGGGCCGGGGTCAGCAGACCGCCCCGCGCGTCGATCACGTTGCTGGGCGGCGCCCCTCCGGCGAGGGGAGGTGTGGCGATTCGGCCGCCCTCGATGGCAACCGACACGAGTCGCTCCGATCGGGGGAGCCGCGCATTGCTGATCACGAGATCGGCCACGCTGGAAGTCTAAAACGCCCGCTGGACACCTGGTGGTCAACCCCCTAGAATTCGCACCGAAGCCGGCAACCGTAAAGGGTGGGGAATGGGGAGAGGACTGTGGCGACAACCACTGACTTAGACGCGCAGGTACCTGTTCGCGAGGGGGAATACGGCTCGAAGGTTGCCGCCGTCGAGCCCGGCGGCATCGAATATATCGCTGATCGCGAGCGGCACGGGAACCCGATTCAACTGTTCTGGACCTGGATGTCGCCGAACATGGAGTTCGCGACCGTCTTCGTCGGCGTCCTTCCGATAGCCGTTTATGGCGGTGGCTTCTGGCCGACGGTCTTTGGCGTCACGCTGGGCAGCTTAATGGGTTCCATCACGCATGCCATCGTCTCGACCATGGGGCCTCGCTTCGGCGTCCCTCAAATGGTGGAAGGCCGGGCTCCCTTCGGTTTCCTGGGGAACTTCCTACCAGCGGGGCTCAGCTGGCTGACGGCCAGCTTCGGCTGGTTCATCGTCAACAGCGTCAGCGGCACGTTCGCCCTCGTCACCCTGACCGCGGTCTTGAACAACCACAAAGCCGTGCTAACTTTCCCGATTGCGTTCGTCATCGTGGTGGTCGCCCAGGTCCTCATCGCCTTCATCGGCCACAACATGATCCACCAGTTCGAGCGGATCATCTTCCCGTACCTGACCATCGTCTTTGGTCTGGCGACGATCATCATCCTGGTGCAGGCGCATCCCGGGGTCGGATTCAACGCGAAGGCCCCGGTGCCGTTTGGTGGTCCGTCGGCCGCCTTCATCCTGGCGGTCTTCATCGCGTTTGGCTACGCCATCGGATGGAACCCCTTCGCCTCCGACTACAGCCGCTACCTTCCGCGGAACACGGACCCCCGGAAGGTCGCGCTGGCGGCCGGCCTCGGTGTGTTCGTTTCCTGCACCGTGCTCGAAATCGCGGGTGCCGCGGCGGCGACCATCTCGCAGCTCGGTAGCAATCCGACCGAGCAGTTCACCAATCCGTTGCCGGTCTGGCTTCAGGTCCTGGTCCTCCTCGGCATCGCCCTTGGGGCGGTGGCCGCCAACGTCCTGAACATCTACTCCGGGTCGATGGCGTTCCTGACTCTGGGCATCAAGCTGGCGGTTGAGAAGCGGCGCGCCCTGTCGGCGCTGGTCTTCGGCGCGATTGGCCTCGTCGTCGGGCTCCTCCTCCAGACGAACGTCGCACCCGGCAGCAAGTACGAAAGCTTCCTGCTGCTGATCACCTACTGGATCACGCCCTACCTCGCGGTTGTCATCACCGACTATTTTCTGCATCGCGGTCAGTATCCCGAGTCCATGTTCTACGACACGCGTCATCGAAACTGGAAGGGATTCATCGCCATGCTGGCTGGGATCATCGCGACCGTGCCATTCTGGAACCAGCCGCCTCCGGTTCCGCTGGGCTGGGTCCCCACCAACTACCCACAGCTCGGCGATATCAGCTTCTTCGCCGGTGGCATCGTGGCCACCGTCGTCTACCTGGTGCTGTACCAGCTGGATCGAGGGTCGGCCCGCGCACGGCCGGCGCGAACCTAGACGAACGTCGGACGCTAGAGCTTTAACGCCGTTCGCAGGAGCGCTTTCAGCCGGTCCGGCTGCCGGCGATAGCGCTCCCACTCCGGCGGGAGCTTGGTCGACTTCTCCAGGATCGCCCAGAGCACGGAATTGACCGGCGTCGGCACGTCGTAGCGGCGGCCGGCGTCGACGACGGCCCCGTTCAAAAAGGCGGCCTCTGTCTTGCCCTTGCTGCGGCTCAAGTCCCACCAGAGGGAGGGCATCTTGGTCCCTCGGGCGCCACCGAGCCGCGGCTCGAGCAGCATCTGCGCCAGGAGCGGCGGCAGGCTCATCGCGCGCCGCAGGTTGGGAGCCGGCAAGCCGGGGAGGGAGACGACGGCGAGGCGCATCCGGTCCATGACCGCCGTGGCCTCGCGAAATGCCGCCCGCTCGTAGCGGAAGAGCTCGCTGTCCGCGAAGACGTGGCTCGGCGGAAGGTCCAGGATGGCACTCTGCGCATTGCCGAGGATGTTGAAGAGCAGCTTCGACCATTTCATCGCGCGAAAGTCGACGTAGCGGCGCGCCTTGAGGCCGGCCTGGCTCAGCTTGCGGACCAGCGGCGCCACGTTGACCTCGGGCGAGACCGGGGCCAGGGCCACCCCGCCGCGGCGCGAGTGCAGTTGAATAGTGCCTGGCTCGTCCAGGCTGACCGGTACAGTCAGGCTGCCCGCCGCCAGCGCCTGGTCGGGGAGGGCGGCGGCGATCGTCTCCTCGTTGCCGACGCCGTTTTGAAAGCTGCCCAGGATCGTTCCAGGGCGCAGGACCAGCTGGAGTTGTTCGATCGCCTCCAGCGTGTCGTAACCCTTCACGGTGAGGAAGATGTAGTCGAAGGCGCCGCCAACTTCTTCGATAGTCGGCCGCGCGGCCCGGACCGACTGGTTGCTGACTTTCCCGGCGACTACCATGCGCACCCCATCGCGGGCGACCGCCTCGACGTGGGCGGCTCGGCCGACCAGCGTGACCTCGCTGCCGGCCTGCGCCAGCCGAGCCCCGAGCAGGGAACCGACCGCGCCCGCTCCGAAGAAGAGGAAGCGGGTCGGCGGCGGCGCCTGGGGCGCACGCTCGGGCATCAGTGTGCGGTGATCTTCAGCTCGCGACCGGTGGCCAGGCGCTCGATGTTACTCCGATGCCGGTAGAGCACCAGGCCGGTCAGGGCCACGCCCAATACGACGACCGACCATCCCACCGGGCGCCAGGCTTGCCAGCCGATGAGGTGAAGCACGATCAAGCTGAAGAAGCCGACCGCGACGGCGCTCAACGAGGCCAATGACGCCACGCGGGTGAGGCGGATGATGAGGAACCAGGTTGTCAGCGCGAGCACCAGAGCCACGGGAGCAAGCGCGAGCAGGACCCCGCCTGAGGTGGCAACGCCCTTGCCGCCCTTGAAGCCGAGGTAAAGCGGCCAGGTATGCCCGATCACGGCGGCCAGCCCGATCGCGGCCAGCGCGATCTCGTTGTCACCCAGGCCAAGCACGATGCTAACCATGACCGGGATGAACCCCTTCAGCCCGTCGGCGATCAACGTCAGGGCGAAGGCGCCGGGGCCGCCCGCGCGAAAGACATTCGCGGCTCCGATGTTGCCGCTGCCGAGCTTGCGAAGGTCTTGATTGCGATAGACCTTCATCACCAGCCAGCCGGAGGGGACGGAGCCGAGTAAATAGCCGAAGGCCACTAGCGCGAGCACTTTCAGCATGGGGGCGTCCTTAAGGACGCCTCAACTATAGATCGCGGCCTTTGCGGTTGTCACTCCGGTCCGTTATCACCTTTTTTTCCCGTGCCGGGGCAATTCGAGCGTGAATTCACTCCCGACCGCTGGACGGCTGTCCACCAGGACCCGGCCGCCGTGGGCGCGGGCCACCTCCTGCACGAGGTACAGGCCGATGCCCATCCCGACCAGGTGGCGGTTGGCGTCGGTCTCGATCCGAGCGAACCGCTTGAACAGCTGCGCCTGATCCGTCGGGTCGATGCCGAAGCCGTCATCGACCACGCTGATCCGCCACCTGCCGCCCACCTCGTCCAGGCCGACGTCGATCCGCCCGGTGGGGCCGGGCCGGAAGCGGACGGCATTATCCAGGAGCTCACGGATGGCCAGGTGCAGCCAGTACGGGTTTCCCCTGACGGGCGCCGCCAGCGCGCCGAACCGGAAATCGATCGCCAGGTCGGCAAAGCGGCGCTGCTGGTCTTTGACGATCGGCTCCAGAAGCTCGACCAGGTCGATCGCCTCCCGCGCCATCGCGGGTCCGAGCTCGTCGAAGCGGCCCACCAGGCTCATGTCCATGATCAGCCGGCCGAGCTGGCGCGTCTTCTCGTAAATCCGCACTCCGGCCAACTTCTGGTGCTCGGGACTCAGCTCACCCTGCGCCAGCAGGGAGCCGTAGCCAAGGATCACGCTCAAGGGGGTTCGCAGTTCGTGCGCGGCCATGTTCAGGAACTCGGTCTTGGCGGCATTCATGTCCCGAAGCCGGGCGACGTCGATATCGAGCGGCGCCGCGGGGCTGGTAACCAGCCCCGTCAGAAAGTGCTCGACCGAACGGCCCGGCCCCTTGAGCGGGCGGATGAACCATTCCCAGGTCTGCCCATCGATCACGACGGTGGTGGCGAAGGGCTGGCCGCTCGTGGCCACCGATCGAAAGGGCCGAGGGTCGGAGAGAGGATGCGCCGGCGGGAGGAGGGCGGACATCGTGAGACCCGCCGCGTCAGCCCGGTGCAACACCCGGGCCATCAACGCATTTACGGCCAGCGCACGCAAGTCGGTCGCCTGGATGACGGCGACCGGGATCGGCATAGCGTGGAGCAACTCGATGACGGGTGTGGCGAAGCGTTCGGAGAGCGCGGTTTCCAGGAGCTGCGCAATCGCTTCCGTCCGCCGGTCCAAGCTCGAGTTCCCTCCAGATCGGCTGATAAACTGATCCAAGGCCGTGCAAGACCCCGACAAACTCAATGATGAAACCACATACCAGCGTTGCTTCGCCTGCGGCCATCGCAACGAATCTGGTCTCAAACTGATCTTCCGGCGAGAGGGCGAGCGCATCGTCGCCGACTACCGGCCGGCGGAACGCTACCAGGGATTCCCGGGCGTGCTGCATGGGGGCATCCTGGCGACGATGCTCGACGAAACGATGGGCCGCACCGGGGCGCTGCGCCGAGAATGGCTGGTCACGGGCAAGCTCGACATCCGCTATCGGCGGCCGGCGCCGATCGACCAGCCGCTCCGAGTCTGGGGGGAGATCGCCCGAGAGCGGGACGGCGCCATCGATGCGATCGGCGCGGTGGAGCTGACTGACGGCACCGTGCTGGCCGAGGCACGCGGCGTCTTCCTGCGATTGCCCGACGAGCTGGTCACTGCGACCGTCGCCCAATACCCGGAGTTCATCAACTACTGGCAAACGTAGGCGTGCCCCGGTCGCACCTCTTCGCGCCGGAGCACGAGGAGTTCCGCGGCACCGTCCGCCGCTTCATCGAGAAGGAGGTTCGCCCTCACGTCGATGTCTGGGAGGAGGCCCAACAGTTTCCCCGCGAACTCTTCGCGCGGTTCGGTGCGCTGGACCTGCTCGGCCTCAAGTATCCCGAGGAATATGGCGGGACCAATGCCGGTGTCGTCTACGAGGCGATCCTCTTCGAGGAGCTCGCCCGCTGCGGTTCGGGCGGAGTGGCCGCGGGGATCGGCGCCCACGTGGCGATTGCCACACCGCCCATCAATGATTTCGGCAACGACCAACAGCGCCGGCGCTGGCTGGCTCCGGCCATCCAGGGCGAGAAGATCGTCGCCCTGGGCGTGACCGAGCCGTCCGGTGGCTCCGACATCGCGCACGTGCAAACCATTGCCCAGCGTGACGGTTATGCCTACATCGTCAACGGCACCAAGATGTTCATCACCAACGGCGTCAACGCCGACCTGGCGGTGATCCTGGTGCGGACCAAGCCGGAGGGTGGCCACCAGGGGTTATCGGTGCTGGTGGTGGAGCGCGGGACGCCCGGCTACAGCGTCGGCCGCAAGCTGAATAAGCTGGGCTGGCGGGCATCGGATACCGCCGAGCTGGTCTTCCAGGATTGCAAGGTGCCGGTCGAAAATCGGCTGGGCGACGAGCACGGTGGCTTTTACCTCGCAGTCGGGAACTTTCAGTGGGAGCGGCTCTGGATCGCCATCGGGGCCGTGGCATCCGCGCAGCGCAGCCTTGAGCTAGCGGTCGAATACGCCGCGAACCGGACGCAGTTCGGGAAGACGCTGACCTCGATGCAGGTGATCCGCCACGAGATCGCCGATATGGCGCTGCTCATCGAGCAGGCGCGCCAGCTGACCTATTACGCGCTCTGGCTCCACTCCCAGAAGCTGCCCTGCATCAAGGAGGTCTCCATGGCGAAGATCGCCGCCACGGAGGCCGATGTGAAGGTGGCTGATCGGGCGCTCCAGATCCACGGCGGCTACGGCTACATGATGGAGTACCCGATCCAGCGCGCATGGCGCGATGCCCGCCTCGGCCCCATCGGGGCGGGGACGAACGAAATCATGCGCGAGATCATCGCCAAAGAACTGGACCTCTAAGGCGGAAGCTTCGCCGTGACGGCTTTAGGCGTCGTGATTTCGCTGATCGGAGCGGCGATGGTGTCGGTTTCCTACTTTAATTGGCGCTATGACTGGAACTACCGGTACGCCAGGTGGCTGGGCGGGACACTTTTTCGCGCGAATCCCTTGAGGAAACCACTCGACCAGCTTGCCGAGGCTAAGTTGATGCGAGGCGTCTACCGCGAGTTTTCCTCGGGGTTGTTGTTGCTGCTTGGAGGGATCCTGCTGATTCTCGGCATTCCCCTCATTGGGCGTTGAGTCACATGATCGGTGTGTGACCACGTTTCCTAGTGAGGACCCCTAGCTAGACTCATACCGTGCCGTTTGAATTGACGTTGCCGTTCAGCGCGATCGTGGGCCAGGAGCAGATGAAGAAGGCCCTGCTGCTGAATGCCGTCGACCCAGCCATCGGCGGAGTCCTGATCCGCGGGGATCGCGGCACCGCCAAGTCATCGGCCGTCCGGGCGCTGGCACGCCTGCTTCCCGATTACAACGCCGTGGAGGCCTGCCCCTATCGTTGTGATCCGGCGATCCCGTCGCGATACTGCGATGACTGCAGGCGGCGGGCGAAGGCCCCCAGCCTGCCCTCCCCCGCAAGCGGGGGTGGGGTTTTGCCAACTGTTCGGCTGCCGATGCGGATCGTCGAGCTTCCCATCAATGCGTCCGAGGACCGGTTGGTCGGCTCGATCGACATCGAGGCGGCGGTCCGAGCGGGGACCCGGCAGTTCCAGCCCGGCGTCCTGGCCGAGGCCAACCGCAACCTTCTCTATGTCGACGAGGTCAACCTGCTCGACGACCATCTCGTCGATGTCCTGCTCGATGCCGCCGCCATGGGCGTCAATGTCGTCGAGCGGGAGGGAATGTCGGTCGTTCATCCCTCCCATTTCATCCTCGTCGGCACCATGAACCCCGAAGAGGGTGAGCTGCGGCCCCAGCTCTTGGATCGGTTTGGACTCTGCGTCGATGTCGTCACGCCCACCGACATCGAGCTGCGGCTGCGCGTCATGGAATTGGAGCGCGATTTCCTGCAAGACCCCCGATCGGTTCACAAGTCCTGGGCGGAACGGGAAGCGCACCTTCGCAAGCTGCTGCAGGCGGCAACGACTCGCCTCTCTGCTGTTGACCTCGCGGATCCGATCCGCACCCTGATCGCCGGGCTCTGCCTCGATGGTTCGGTGGCCGGCCACCGGGCCGACCTGGTGGTCGCCCGCACCAGTCGAGCGATCTGTGCGTTGCGCGGCGGGCCCGTTGTCGAGCTGCCGGACGTGCTCGAGGCACTCGAGCTTGCCCTCGCCCACCGGCGCCGTGAGCCAATCAGTGACAAGCTGGCGCAGGTGCAAGAGCTCGCCTCGCGCGCCGCCGAACAGCTGGCGCAGATCCAGGCTGCGGCGCCGACCGAGACCACCAAGGCGGTTCGCGCCGAGGTTACCCAGCAGGAAGGCGCGTCCGGGGGCGAGTCCAACGAAGGCTGGACGACCTCGGAATCGCGCGAATCCCCCAGTGACGAGACGGTCGATGCCGAGTCGGATGCGGTCATCCAGCTGCGGACCTTCGCCGTCAAGAAGCTGGACCTGCCCCGCGAGCGGCAGGCACGACGGGCGGCCGGCAAGCGAACCTCGACAAAAAGCGTGACGAAACGCGGACGCTACGTGCGCAGCTCGCAGGCGGAGAAGGTTACGGACGTGGCTTTCGATGCGACGGTGCGGGCGGCCGCGCCCTACCAGCTCGGCCGGCGTCAGGCGGTGCCTGATGCCACGAACCAGCTGCAACTCGAACGCCAGGATCTTCGCCAGAAAGTCCGGGAGCGAAAGACCGGGAACCTGATCGTCTTCGTGGTGGATGCCTCCGCCTCGATGGACGCGGAGCAACGGATGCTCGCCACCAAGGGGGCTATTCTGTCGCTGCTCCGTCATGCCTACGTCCGTCGCGACAAGGTGGCGCTGGTCGCCTTCAGTGGGCGCAACGCCCGGATCGTGTTGCGCCCAACCTCGAGCGTGGACCTCGCCGAGCGTCGACTGGAGCGGCTCAGCATCGGGGGCACGACGCCGCTCACCCACGGGTTGATGACCGGCTTGAAATTGATCAAGACCGAGCGGCTGCGAGATCCGCAGGTCTATCCCTTGCTCGTCCTGATCAGTGATGGTCGGGGCAACATCAGCCTTTTCGGCGAGGAGCCGCTCCTCGAAGCCCAGCGGATGGCCGGCCAGATCAAGCAAGAAGGGGTCCGGGCGATGGTGATCGACTCCACGCGCGACTTCGGCAGCCAGCCGGGGTATCCCCGCAACCGGGTGACGAGCCTTTACGGGGCCTATGCCTTCAATGTCTGTGGCGACCTGGCCGAGCGCCTCGGTGGCCGCTACTACGGCTTGTTCGACCTGTCGCAAAGCGCGATCGTCGACAGCGTCCAGCGTGAGATGCTTAGAACGGGTTCAGCCTGATGGAACGGTTTGTCTATCCCTTCAGCGCCATCGTCGGCCAGGACAAGATGAAGCTTGCCCTGGTCTTGAATGCGATCCATCCGGCGATCGGCGGCGTCTTGATTCGCGGCGAGAAGGGCACCGGCAAGTCGACCGCGGTGCGGGCCCTCGCCCGCCTTCTCCCCGAACTGATCGTGGTCGCCGACTGCCCCTACCGGTGCGACCCGGACGCGACCGAGTCGCTCTGCTCCGATTGCCAGGACCGGCTGGCGCGCGGCGAGACCCTGCCTCGCGCCCGCCGCCGGATGCGGGTCGTCGAGCTGCCGATCAATGCCTCGGAGGATCGGGTGGTCGGAGCGATCGACATCGAGGCGGCGATCAAGAGCGGCGAGCGCCGCTTCGAGGCGGGCGTGCTGGCCGAGGCCAACCGCAACATCCTTTACGTCGACGAGGTGAACCTGCTCGACGACCACCTGGTCGACGTGCTGCTGGACGCCGCCGCCATGGGCGTGAACGTGGTGGAACGGGAGGGCATCTCGATCTGGCATCCGGCACGTTTCATCCTGGTGGGGACGATGAACCCCGAAGAAGGCGACCTGCGCCCGCAGTTGCTGGACCGCTTCGGCCTGACCGTCGACGTCGAAGGCATCAAGGACATCGGTCAGCGGGTCCAGATCGTGGAACGTCGCGAAGAATGGGAAACCGATCCAGCCGGCTTCAGTCAGCGCTTCGCCGAGCAAGATGCCGAGATCGGGACGCGGATCGCCGAGGCCATCGTCCGCTTCCCCCATGTCGTCATGCCTGCCGGCATCCTCCGGGCGCTCGCCGAGCTCAATGTCAGCCTCCAGGTGGACGGCCACCGCGCCGACCTGGTCGGCCGGAAGGCCTCCCAGGCGCTGGCCGCCTACCGCGGCATCCCCGAGGTCGGTGTCCCGGAGGTCAACGAAGTGGCGGACATGGTCCTGGCGCACCGGGTCAAGGCCGGCGGTCGCCGGGAGCTCGGCAGCATCGGCCAGAGCCTTCCCAGCGCCTCCAGAGCCTCGCGCAGCTAGAAGGGTCAGGTTCACCCTCCCCGGGCCGGGAGGGCCCAGGGAGGAGCCAAGAAACTTGATATTAATACACTCACCTGATAGGGTAAGCGTAGGCTAAATATCCGATCACGGAGGTAAGCAGATGGTCAACGACCCAACTCTCGAACGCGAGGACGTCGGCGGTCGTGAACCGATGGATGACCCGGCTCAGACAGACCCGCAGACCACGAAAGAGCGGCCCGACCGAGAGCTCGAGGCACCGGACTTTGCTCCGGACGTGCAAAAAGACAAGTAGGCGCAGATATCCGTGAAGGCCGGCCGCGCAGCCGGCCTTTTTATTTGCCCCGATAAACTCCGTGGGTGTCCACGCCGACCCATCTGACCCGCGCGATCTCCGTCATTGCGCACATCGACCACGGCAAGACGACCCTCTCGGACCGCCTGCTCGAGTACACCGGCACGGTGGCGCCGCGCGACATGGTCGAGCAGGTCCTGGATCAGCTCGATCTGGAGCGGGAGCGCGGGATCACCATCAAGGCGCAGGCGGTCCGGATGCTCTACAAGGCCGACGACGGCAATACCTACCAGATCAACCTGATCGACACCCCCGGCCACGTCGACTTTTCCTATGAGGTCTCGCGGGCGCTGGCCGCCTGCGACGGCGCGATCCTGGTGGTCGACGCCTCGCAGGGGATCGAGGCGCAGACCCTGGCGAACGTGCACCAGGCCCTCGACCACAACCTGAAGATCATCCCGGTCGTGAACAAGATCGACCTGCCGCAGGGGAACCCCGAGCTGGTTCGCGAGGAGATCGAGAAGGTGATCGGGCTGCCGGCTGAATCTGTCATCTTCGCCAGTGCCCGCCAGGGGATCGGAACCAAGGAGATCCTCGAGGCGGTCGTGCGCGAGGTGCCGCCGCCGACCGGGGATCCCAATGCCGCGCTGCGCGCCCTGATCTTCGATGCCAAGTTCGACGCTTATCGCGGGGTCGTCACCTACGTCCGGGTGCTCGAGGGCACACTGCGCCCGGGGATGCGCATCGAGATGATGCAGACCGGGAAATCCTTCGAAGTCGACGAGGTCGGCATCTTCCGCCCGGAACGCACGCCGGTCGAGGACCTCTCCGCCGGCGAGGTTGGCTACCTGATCGCCAACATCCGCAATGTTCGCGATTCCCGGGTGGGCGACACGGTGACCGACGAGGCCCGGCCGGCGGCGGCGCCCTTGCCCGGCTACCGGCATGTCACGCCGATGGTCTTCGCCGGGCTGTTTCCCACGGATACCGAGCAGTACCAGCAGCTCAAGGAGGCGCTCGAGAAGCTCCAGCTCAATGATGCCGCGCTGGTCTACGAGCCGGAAACCTCGGTGGCCCTCGGTTTCGGCTTTCGGTGCGGGTTCCTCGGCCTACTGCACATGGAGATCGTCCAGGAGCGCCTCGAGCGCGAGTTCAACCTCACCCTGCTCGGCACGGCGCCCACCGTCGAGTACCGCGTAAAGCTGCGCGATGGCGAGGAAATCCCCGTGGACAATCCGGATCACTTGCCCAATCCAGCCGACATCGAGGCGATCAGCGAGCCGATGGTGCTGGCCACCATCGTGGTGCCGAGCACCTACGTCGGCAACATGATGGAGCTCAGCCAGGAGCGCCGGGGCCAGTTCCTGAACATGGAGTACGAACCGGGCGACCGGGTGGTGATCACCTATCGGATGCCGCTGGCCGAGATCATCCACGACTACTACGACCAGCTGAAGTCGCGCAGCAAGGGCTACGCGTCGCTCGACTACGAGCTGGTCGGCTTCGAGGAGGCGAATCTCGTCAAGCTCGACGTGCTGGTCGCCGGCTCACCTGTCGACGCGCTGTCGATGATCGTGGATCGGAGCAAGGCCCAACAGCAGGGGCGCCGCCTGGCCGAAAAGCTCAAGACCCTCATTCCCCGGCAGCTGTTCGAAGTCCCGATCCAGGCCGCCATCGGTGGCAAGATCGTCGCCCGCGAGACCGTACCGGCGATGCGCAAGGACGTCACGGCCAAGTGCTACGGCGGCGACGTCACCCGCAAGCGGAAGCTGCTCGAGAAACAGAAGGAAGGAAAGAAGCGCCTGAAGCGCGTTGGCAACGTCGAGATCCCACAGGAGGCCTTCATGGCCGTGTTGAGCCTGGACTGATGGAGCGGATTCACAGCCTCTACCTGCACGTGCCCTTCTGCACCTGGGTCTGCAAGTACTGCGACTTCAACGCCTATGCCGTCCTCGAAGGGCTCATTCCTTCCTACGTCGACGCCCTGAGTCGCGAAATCGAGGTGGCGGGCGCCGAGCTTCCCATCGGCCGGCTCGAGACCGTCTTCATCGGCGGTGGCACGCCAAGCTTGCTCACGGCCGCCCAGCTGCGGCAGGTGTTGGACCGTGTGCGGAGGATCGGACTCGAGTCAGGCGCTGAGATCACACTCGAAGCGAACCCCAGCAATGTCACGAGCGAGAACGTCACTGGGTGGCTCGAGGCGGGTATCAACCGGCTGAGCTTGGGGGTGCAAAGCCTGCAGCCTGATGCGCTCCGCTTTCTCGAGCGGCTCCATTCCGGCCCGGACGCGATGACGGCGATCCGCAGGGCGCGGGCTGGCGGCTTCACCAATGTCAGCGCGGACGTGCTGTACGGCGTGCCCGGCGTGAAGCTCGCCGCCTGGCTCGACACGCTGGAAGGGGTACTGGCCGAAGGGGTTCAGCATCTGTCAGCCTACGAGCTCACCGTCGAGTCGGGAACGCGACTGGGCCAGGAGGTAAGGACGGGCCTGGTGCGAATGCCCGGCGCCGAGGACCAGCTCGAGCAATATTGGGCGGCGGCGGCACGGCTGGAGAAGGCTGGATACACGCACTACGAAATCTCGAACTGGGCGCGCCCGGGATTTGCCTGCCGGCACAACCTGGCGGCCTGGAACTATCAACCCTATCTCGGCTGCGGGGCTGGAGCCCACTCCATGTTCCGCCGGGATGACGCGAGCACCGAGCGGCGTTGGAACATGAAGGGGCCGCACGCCTACATCCGGCGGATCGACGCGTCGGGCCGGGCGGTCGATGGAACCGAAGTGCTGTCGGCGCCGCGGGCGTGCGGGGAGGCGGCGATGATTGGCGTTCGGCTCCTGGACGGAACATCAGCAGCCGGGGAGTTTCCCGCGGAACGCCAGCAGCTGGTCGGAGCCGGCCTCCTGGTCGAGGCTGATGGCCAGGTCCGCCTTACGCCGCGAGGCATCGAGCTCGCGAATCAGGTCGGCGCGGCCTTCCTTCGCTAGGCCTTGCCCGTTGAACTGGCCAGTTGTTGTCACCACGGTCGGGTTTCTGCTTGCCGGTGCCGCGCTCGGCTACGCGGCGCTGGCGGCCGGACCCCTTCCGTTGATCACCGCGATCGTCTTCCTGGTTCTGTTGCTCGCGAGGTTCAGGAGCCGACCGGAGCAGCCCGGCGGATACATGCTTGGAGCCGGGTTGACGGGCGCCGCCATTCTCATCAAGCTGATTTCCGCGTGCTCCCCGCCTTCTTGCCACTACGAAGTTCTGACGCCGCTCGTGGGAGCCGTCTTCATAGTCGTCGCTGTTGTTGGTGCGGGCCTGCTGGTCCGCGCCGTCCTGCAGCGCCGCTTTTCCTGAAGCGCTCCTCGCCGGTCACGCCGATTGGCCGTCGCGTCTGGGGACGCCCAGTTTGGCCATCACGCGTTCGAACAAATCGTAGGGCTGCGCTCCCATGACCAGATAGCGGTCGGCGATCACGTGGGCGGGGATGCCGTTGATCCCCAGACCTTCAGCCTCGGCGCGGCGAGCGTCCAGGTACTCGCCGAATCGATCCTCCCTGATCGCCGACTCCATGCCCGGCACATCGACGGAGGCGCGGGCCGCCACCTCCCGCAGGACCCGCATGTCGGAGACGTCTCGACCCTCGTCCCAATAGGCCCTCAAGAGCTCGTGGTGCATGGCGTCGAAACGCCCCTGCTCGCGGGCGAATTCAGCCGCCTGGAGGGTCGGTCGGGAGTTGATGAGCGTCTCGTGCAAGCTGAGCCGCAAGCCGACCGCGGCGGCCATGCGGTTCACGCTCCCCTCGACCCTCCCGCGGTAGGCCGCAGGCAGCACCTCGTCCCGTGGCCGTCCCTCGGGCGGGATCTCGGGATGCAGCTCGAACGGCACCCACTCGATCTCGACGTCGTATTCCCGCGCCAGCCGCTCGACCCCGACCGAGTCGATGTAGCAGAAGGGTCAGACGTAGTCGGAATAGATCCGCACCGGGGTGGGCATGCAGCGAGGATAGCCGGTACAATCGGAATTAGCACTCGGTGATCGAGACTGCCAACCATGATGGAAGCCACCCCGCTCGACGAGCGCAAGCAGCGGATCCTGAAGGCCGTCGTCTCCGACTACACCCTGACCGGCGTGCCCGTCGGGTCCCAGGTGCTGGCGGCCAAGTATTTCATCGCGCTGTCGTCGGCGACCATCCGCAACGAGCTGGCCGACCTGGTCGGGACCGGCTACCTGCACCAGCCGCACACCTCCGCCGGCCGGATTCCCACTGACCGTGGCTACCGATACTTCGTCGATTTCCTGATGGAGGCGGAGGCCGCCTCGCCGACAGCTCGGCGGACGGTGAAGCAGGAGTTTGAAACGACGCCGCGCAGCGTCGATGGAATCCTGGAGAAGGCGGCGATGGTGCTCGCGCAGGTGACCGAGAACGTTTCGCTGATCACCGCGCCCGAGGTGAGTGAGTCCCGGATCAAGCACATCGACCTGGTCTCGCTCGAGCCTCAGTCGGTCCTCATCATTCTTGTGCTGGAAGGCAACCTCATCAAGCAGCAGGTCGTCCATCTCGAGCAGGCCACCTCCCAGGATGACCTGAGCCGGATGGCGGCGATGCTGAACAACAAGGTCAAAGGTCAGACCGCCGAAGAGCTCGCAGGGCGGTTGGAACAGCTCGGTCCGGATCGAGCTGAGCAGCGTCGGATCATCGAGCGGCTGATCGAGTCGATCACGACGCACCAGGCGCAGCGGCAGACGGTCGTTCTCCATGACGGCGTGCGCAATCTATTGCGCCACCCGGAGTTCGTCGAGGTCAGCCGCCTCGAGGAACTCCTGGAATTGCTCGAGCAGGGCGCCCAGCTGGCGAGCATCTTGCAACAGGTGGCGTTCGAGAAGGACGTCGAGATCATCATCGGGCGCGAGAACACCAGTAGCGGCCTGCGCGAATGCAGCCTGGTGCTCACCACCTACAAAATGGCCGACCGGATCCGGGGCACGATCGGGGTGATCGGGCCGACCCGGATGCACTACGGCCAGGTGGTTGCCCGGGTGCGACTGGTCAGTCACGCAACCTCCGAGGTCCTGGCTCACCTGGGCAACTGATTCGGGGCCATTCCCAATGGGTAAAAAGCAAGACATGCCACCGAAGCATCAATCCCCCGATCAGCCGGAGTTGGCAGCGGAAAAGGGCCGCCCCGGCGTCGTGGACTCCCGGGCCAGCTCAGCGGTGGATGCCGAACGGGGCTTGGCTCCGGAGGGTCAGCTGCCGATCGATCCCGAACTGCAGGCGGCGCGGGACGAGGCGCAGGCGACCTTCGCCCGCTATCAGCGGCTCGCCGCCGATTTCGACAATTACAAGCGCCGCACTCGCCAGGAGCTCGGTGACCGGACGCAGTACGCCAACGAGGAGTTGCTGCGCAAGCTGCTGCCCATCCTCGACAATTTGCGCCGCGCCCTCGACCATGCACCGGAGGGGGTCGATCCCAACTGGTTCGAGGGCATCAAGATGGTGACCCGCCAGTTCGAGGACACCCTGCGGGCCCAGGGCCTCTCGACGATCTCGGCCGTCGGCGAGAAGTTCGATCCTTCGCAGCACGAGGCGATCGCCCGGGAGGAGACCGACGAGCACGAAGAGGGCACCATCGTCGAAGAGATGCAGCCTGGCTACCGGCTTCACGAGCGGGTGCTCCGGCCGACGTTGGTCAAGGTTGCGCACCCTCGCGCGTTAAAGTCCTAACACCACCGTATGGCGATCAAGCGGGATTACTACGAGGTCCTCGGTGTTGGCAAGAATGCCAGCGCCGAAGAGCTGAAGCGCGCCTATCGCAAGCTGGCGCTCCAGTTTCACCCCGACCGTAACCCCAATGACCCGCAGTCCGAAGCCCGCTTCAAGGAGGTCAACGAGGCCTACGAGGTCCTGAGCGACCAGTCCAAGCGGCAGCGCTACGACAGCTTCGGCCATGCCGGCACCCAGGGCATGCCGGGCTTCGACTTCGGCGGTGCCGGGTTCGGCGGCATCAACGATATCTTCGACATGTTCTTCGGTGCGGCCGCCGCCGGACGGGGGCGCAGCGGCCCGCGTCGCGGGACCGATCTTCGACTCGACCTGCGGCTCAGCTTCGAAGAGGCGGTGTTCGGCGTCGAGCGGGAGTTGACCATCCCCCGGGCCGAGCCCTGCCAGGCCTGCCACGGAAGCGGCGCCGAAGCGGGGAGCTCACCGCAGACCTGTCCGCAGTGCCGCGGCGCCGGCCAGGTCCGGCGCGCCACGCAGTCGATCTTCGGGCAGATCGTCAACGTCGCCAGCTGTCCCCGGTGCAACGGCGAGGGCAAGGTGATCGAAAAACCGTGCCGGTCCTGCGCCGGCAGCGGCCACCGGCCCGGAGAAAAGAAGGTTCGGGTCAACATTCCGGCGGGCGTCGACACCGGCTCACAGATCCGCCTTTCGGGTGAAGGCGAGGTGGGCCCTCGGGGCGGCGCCCCGGGCGATCTGTACATCGTCATCCACGTCAAGGCGCATTCGGTGCTGAGGCGAAACGGCACGGACATCGTTTACGAGCTCCCGCTGAGCGTGGCGCAGGCCGCCCTCGGCGACACAGTGGAGATCCCGACGGTGGATGGCTCCGAGCAGATCGAGATTCCGCCGGGCACGCAGTACGGCAAAACGATCCGGATCAATGGCCGTGGCGTCCCCCACGTCCGCTCGGGTCGTCGCGGAGACCAGATCGTCTACGTGCGGGTCGTGATTCCGACCAACCTGACCGAGGAACAGAAGCAAGCACTACGCGGCCTCGGCGGTGTCAGCGGCAAGCCGCAGCACATCGAAAAGGGCTTTTTCGACAAGTTCAAGCACGTCATCGGTCTCGAGTAGGAGTCGTCGCGGTTCCGTAGACTAGGCCGGTGTCGACGGCGTTCCGCATCATCTTGTTGGTCGCCGCGGCCGCGATCGTCCTCGCGTTACTGCTCGGCCCACGCTGGCGTGGCAGTTTCTACCGAAGCTGGCTGAGGCCACGCCTCGTTGCCCTGGCCCTGATCATCCTGGTGCTGGGCGCCGGCGACTACCTGTTCCGGGTCTTCACAGCGATCAAGAACCGCTGATGGCGCGGTCGTTTCAGGTCACCTTTGTGAGGAGCGGAACGACGGTCGACGTGGCCGAGAACGAAGGCATTCTCGGTGCCGGGCTGCGGGCGGGTCTGCCGCTCGCCTACGACTGTCGAAAAGGCCGCTGCAAGACCTGCATGGTCAAAGTCGACGGCATCATCGATCAATCCGAGGCGTGGTTGATCAGCAACGAGGAACTTGCCGAGGGCTACGCCTTGATCTGTGTCGGCAAACCTCGCAGCGACCTCCGCGTCCACGCCTGATGCGCTTCACCATCATCGATCTCATCATCCTGGTCGCGGTCGTATTTGCCATCGGCAGCGGATATCGCCGCGGCTTCTGGCTCTCCCTGGCGCAATACGCGGGACTCGTGCTGGGCGTGATCGTGGGTGCCGCCCTGGCCCCGGTTGTGATGGATGCGCTCAAAATCTCCGACTCGACGGTGCGGTCGCTGGGGGCGGTGCTCATCCTGATCGTGCTCGGCGCGATCGGCAGCAGCGTCGGCTACTGGGTTGGCGAGCCGATCCGGCTGCGGCTGCTGGCGCACCCGCAGAGCGGCCGGATCGACAGTTTTGCCGGCGCCGTCTTCTCCGCCCTCGCGGTCCTCTCGGTGTCCTGGTTCCTGGGGCTGAGCCTCGCCCGGGTTCCCAACCCGCAACTGTCGAGCGCCATCCAGCGCTCGGCGGTGCTACGAACACTGGATGCCATCGCGCCCCGCCCGCCGGCCTTCTTGGCCAGGGTGGCGACGATCATCGCCGGGGTCAACTTTCCGGCCGCGTTTTCCGGGCTGGAGCCGGTCGCCCCATCGGCCCTACCCCTGCCCGCCACCGCGAACACCCCCGGCGTTCGCGCTGCGGCAGACGAGACGCTGAAGATCCAGGGGTTCGGCTGCGGCGGCATCGTCTTCGGCAGCGGTTTCCCCGTCGGGCCCGGCATGGTGCTCACGAACGCCCACGTGGTGGCGGGCACCCAGGGCACGACGGTGCGGAGTCCGGCCGGGCGCAGCCTGAGTGCCCGGGTCGTGCTCTTCGACCCGGACCGGGACGTGGCCATCCTCTACGTGCCTCGACTGGCGCTAGCGCCGCTCAGCGAGGCGACCGCGCATCAGGGCACCCAGGGGGCCGCGATCGGCTACCCGGGTGGCGGGAACGAGGAGGTGTCGCCCGCCGTCGTGAATGGCCAGTTCCAGGCGGAGGGCCGAGACATCTACGGGCAAAAGCTCGTGGTGCGGAGCATCTGGAGCACCCAGGCGACCGTCAAGCCCGGGAACTCGGGCGGGCCACTGGTCAACCTTGACGGCAACCTGGTGGGCGTCATCTTCGCCGCGTCCACCAGCCAGCCGGGCGTCGCGTATGCGCTGACCGACGCCGAGGTGCAACCCGATATCGACCAGGGGCAGGGGCGCACCGAGCCCGTGCCGGTAGGGCCCTGCGCCATGTAAAGCGCGGGTGGCGGCGTCCCTTTCGCGGCAGCCGGTCTGCGAGACTGGCCTCATGGCGGAGGACGAACAGGTACTGACCAGGGCATGGCGCCACCTCGAGCGCCCGGTCCGGATCCTCGTTTACCTGCTGATCGCGCTCACGTTGGTGATGCTCTTTCGCCAGAGCGAGTATCTGGTCGTCAACCTGTTCAACGTCCTCCTGCTGTTCGTCTTCGCCGCCATCATCGCCCTGCTGCTCACGCCGGTGATCGACCGGATGGAGATGCTGGCCGTCTTCAGGGGCCGGCGGGCGATCGCCGTGCTTCTGCTGTACGTTGTCATCATCGGCCTGGTCGCCGGGGTGATCGCGCTCGTGACGCCGGCGCTGATCGGTCAGGCCAAGCAATTGCCGGCGCTGGAATCGCGAGCCATCGCCCTCGTCCGCGCCCTCCAGGACGCGATCGACAGTGCGGGCATTCCGCTCAAGCTCAGTCTGCCGAGTGGAACCAGTGGGATCAGCACGGCGGTCCTCGGCTCGGTCCTCGGCATCCTGACCGGGACGCTGGGAACCCTGATCAGTGTCCTGCTGGTGGTCGTGATCTCGATCTACCTGCTGGTGGAAGGCCGCCAGCTGATCGCCAGCATGCGCAAGCTCTTTCCCGGCCGTGAAGACGTCTACGACTTCACGCTGCTCGCGGTCGGCACGACGTTCGGTCAGTACGCCCGGGGTCAGTTGACGATGTCGCTCGTGATGGGGACGTATACCGGGATCGCGATGACGGTGATCGGCGTCCCTTACGCGGTGGTGCTCGGCATTTTGACCTTCTTCCTCGAGTTTCTGCCGCTGATCGGCGCGCCCGTCGGAATGGGGCTGGCCGTGCTCATTGCGCTCGTCTTCAAGGGACCGTTCGTCGCCGCTCTAGCCCTGGCGGCGGCAGTCGGCGGCCATGCGATCGAGGCGTACATCCTTGGGCCGCGAGTGACCGGCTCCGCCACACGCATCCATCCGTTGGTCGCCATGGCGGCCTTGTTGATGGGCGCCGAGCTGGGCGGCATTCTCGGTGCGCTCTTCGGCGTACCGATCGCGGCTCTGCTCAACGTCTTCCTTGGTGCCCTCTACCGGGCGCGACGCGGCGAGGAGGCTCCGCTCTCCGCCAGCCCGTCCGGGGAGGTGCATGCCGAGGCGCTCCCGCGGTTGTCCCAGGAGATCAGCGAGGCGGCCGAGGAAGGCCCGCTCGAGGACAAACCGGTCCCTCACACCGCGGGTGATCGTTAGGGTCGCCTCACGGACTGGACTGCGGTGCCGGGGTGGGTTGCGCGTTCTGGGTGTTCTGCTGGCCCTGGATGGTCATCTCGCCGGAGATCAGGTAGGGCGCCCGACCGTTCTCCCGGATGAATCCCATGGTGACGATCATCACCATCGTGAAGACCGCCATCAGCATCAGGATCCGCTGTTCCCCGCGGCGGGCGGTTCCCCAGACCACCCCCGGCAGTCCACGCAGGTACCAGACCACTGCCGCGATCGCAATCAACGTATAAAACATCAAGGCCAGCACCTTCCAGGGAATCATCGATCCCAGCGGATTGATCAAGCCGCCTTCCCAGAAAGGCCGGTCGAGGCCGGCGGCCGCCACCGAGTCGTAGGTGAGGCCGAGGTGATAGGGCTGAGCCGCGAGCAGCGTCATCAGCACCATCCCCACCGCCATCGCTCGCAGCAGGCCTGCCCCGCGCGCCCCGTCGGTTCGTAATCGACGAGCGAAATACAAGGTGGCGGTGAGGAACATGATCCCCAACAAGGTGATTTGCCACAGGAACACCGGACTAAGCGTTCCGAACATCATCTTGTACCAGCTGCCATAGGCGTGCAGCTGAATCTCCTTGGCGTAGGAGTAACCGACTACCGGCTGGAGCAGGGTCATGGATACGCCCCAGAGCAATCCGAAGCTGCCCGCCCAGTCGTAGAAGCGTTTGTCCTCGGCGGTTTTCGCGCGCAGGAACCGGATCGCGCAGAAACCGCCGAACGCAAACCCGATGTAGGCGAGGTTGCCGACCGTCCGGTGGACCGTCAGCGGGTACGAGGTCGGATTCAGCGCGAGGCGAATCGGATTCTGCGGGTTGCTCGGGCTGAGCATGTAGCTGGCGATCACATCGATCATGTAGACCTGGAGGAAGGAGGCAATGGCCAGCAATCCGCCGATCGCCATGTGCACGCCCTTGAACGCCCGGAGTGGCCCCCATGTGTAGTACCAGAGGTAGGCGAGGCTGACCTGCAGGACGAAGGTCCAGGCCTCGATGAACAATGGCCACCAGCCAATCGTCACCATGGCCGTCCAGAAATGACCCCAGAAGCCGACCAGCAGGACGGTGATGAGCAGGATCGCGATCGTGGAGCTGACACTGAAGTAGTAGGTGATGAAGCGGCCCAGTCCGTGAGCCAGACGATCGTAATTGCGACGCTGCCGCACGTAGCCGAGGAACTCGATTGCCGGCCCCAGCTGAGCGGCGCCACTAACCAGCCCGGCAATCAGGATGTGCAGGGAGAAGAGGGCGCCGATCGCGATCTGGGCGCCGACGATGTTGCGGCCCTGGGGGGCCTGCGACGGCAGCTGGGTTGCCAGGGCGTGCGATGCCGGGGCGATGACGGCGAGCAGCGCGCTCACAGGTTGAAGAGCCGGCCGGAGCCGAGCAGGGTCAGGATGACGACAAAGAGCACCGCGAACGCGCCCGGCACCATCACCGCCGGACGTTCGAACGGGTTGCGCTCGGGGCCGCGATCGATGAACGGCAGCGCGAGCAGCAGCAGGACGCCACCGGTCGGCAGGACGAGCACCAGGGGGATCAGCTGTTGCGGCACCAGCACGAGGAGTTCGTCGAGTGGCAGGAAGAACCACTCGGGCACGGGCGTATAGCTCGTCGTCGCCGGATCGGCGATCGCCTCCAGCGGTGCACCGATCGCGACCGCCAGGATGAAGACCACGACGACCAGTGCCGCCGAGATTATTCCGTCCTTGAAGGTCTGGTGGGGATAGAAATCCTCGGTTTGCAGGGGCGCCGCCCAGAGCTCGTCGGAGGGTGTCGCCGGATAGGGGGGCTCGATCGGTCGTTGCTTGGGGGCCGGTGGCACGTCTACCCCCTCGCGGCTCCGGTACGCCCCGCGGTAGTTGACGTACGAGCCGAACTCTCCGTGCTTGCGCAGCAAGGCCAGGTGGGCGCCGATCAGCGGAAAGAGGATGGCGGGCAGCAGCCACACATGGATGCCGAAGGTTCGGCTCAAGGTGATCGGCCCCACCATGTCGCTGCCCCGCCACAGGGCGCGGAGGAACGAACCGATGATGGGCGTGTAGGCGGGAATATTCGTCACGACCACGGCGGTCCAGTAGGCCGCCTGGTCCCAGGGGAGGAAGGCGCCGGTGATCGCCATCCCCAGCACGAGCACGAAGAGGCCGACTCCGGTCACCCAGTTCAGCTCGCGCGGCCGCTTGTAGGAGCCGGAAAAGAAGGTGCGCACCATATGGAGGCCGATCACGAAGAGCAGGACGTAGGCCGACCACAGATGAATCCCACGAACGATGGAGCCGAAGGCGTCATGCTCCTTCAGGTAGTTGAGGCTCTGCCAGGCCTCGGTCACGGATGGAACGAAGAGCAGGGTGAGGAAGATGCCGGTGATCAGCTGCAGGATGATCAACACCAGGGTCGCGCTGCCCAAGGTATAGAACCAGGCGCCGCGCACCGGCACCGCCTCATAGAGGCCTTTTCGCAGCAGACTCCGAATCGCCGTCCGCTCGTCGAGCCAGTCGTAGGCGGCCCCCAGCCGGCGGAGCACTAGATCTCCTCGGTGAAGCGGTTCTGGACGAAGAGGGTGGTGCCGTCGAGGCGGTGCACGTACTCCGGTAAGGGCTTTGGCGGCGGACCGCCGACATTCGCACCGTTGATGTCGTATAACCCTCCATGACAGGGGCAGAGAAACTGGTGCAGCGCGTCATCCCAGCGCACCGGACACTGCATGTGGGTGCACACGTTGGAAAAGACCCTGGTGTTTCCCCCGGTCTTGACCACGTACACCGCCTGGTTGGCCTCCGCCGCCGTCCACGCGTCCAGGGGGAAGGGGACCTCGAACTTGGTCGGCTCTCCCTCCGGAACTCCGGAGATGTCGGCTACTTTTCGCCAGACGACTTGCTGTTGCCGGAAAAGAGGGGAGATGAGGAACCCGATGATCGGAATGCCGAGCAGGACCGCTACCACGGCACCCGAAACCTGGGTTCCAAGGACGCCGAACTGACGGCGGCTCAGCCGCCGCGGGTCACGACGCGCCATAGCGGATGAACCCGTAAAGGACGCCGGCCGTGCCCAGGACAATGAAGAGGAGCACCACCGTCACGGCGCCACCGACCAGCCAGAAGGTGAGAGGGGACTCGCCGCTGGCCTGGCGAAACCAGCGCACCAGGCCGGAGTCAGCCCGATCATGACAACCGAAATCAGCGCCAGGTAGAAAAACGTCTGGAGGGCTCCCATCAGGGGTAATAGCCTTTGGAGGGCGCCTGGAAGACGCCGTAGCTGTCCGACTCCTTCATGACGCCGTAGATCGTGTAGTCGCTGCGCGCCGTCGTCCGGATGACGCCCATCAATAAGAAGAGGAGGAGCGCGCTGGCCCCGGTCACCGCCATCGTCACCTGGCTGCTTCGCCGAAGATCCTGGGTCATCGCCCGGGCCCGCGGGCGTGAGATCAACCAGTGCAGCAGGCTGAGCAGCACGGCGACGCCGAGCGCCACGTAGCGCAGCCAGAACAGCCCCTTCGGAAAAAGGGCGGCCGGCGCCATGGTGACCAGCGCGGCCAGAATCACGATGCCGGTCAGGATGGGCCCGAGCGGGGTTGGCCGGGACTGCAAGAAGTAGATGTTGCTGCCCACCAGCAGGATCGCGATGAAGGTGGCCTGCACCAGCCAGAGCCAGGCGAACGGCCCCTCGAGCGAATAGTGGAACGCGCCCGGTGATCCCTGCTTGATGCTCTCGACAAAGAGCGCACCCAGCGCAATCTGGACGGCCAGTGTGACAAAGCCCACCACCAGGCTGGTGCGCGCTGCCCAGTGGAAGTAGAGCCGGTTGGCCGGGATCCGACTGCCCGCGGCATACACGGCGGCGACCGCGGCGATGAAGAACGATGCCCAGGAGAGGTTGCCGACGAAGCGGTGGCCCAACTCCGGCCAGTAGGACGGGTTGAAGAACGCGCTTGCGCCCTGGCCCGACCTCGGCGTCAAGAGGTAGCTGTCGAGGGCGACGATGATGAACAGAAAGATGTGCTCGGTGGCGGCCGTCGCGTAGCCGATCAGGATGTGAGCTCCCTTATGCAGCCGAAAACGGTCCCAGCGAAGGTTGTAGAGGAGGATGCCGGCCAGCGTCAAGAACCAGATGCTGAAGGCGATCACCGCCGGCCAGAAGAAGATCGTGATCAGCGCCACGAAGAACTTCGGATATAGGGCCGTGACCACGATGACGGCAAAGCCGCCCAGGGTTGCGCCCAGGCTGAAAATTTTCAGGTTGACGTTGCCCAGCGCGCGCGCATAGCGCTCGAAGCGCGGATCCTCCCGCCGGTGTCCGACCCACTCATAGGTCGGGCCGAGCACCAGGGCGCCCATGGTGAAGGAGCCGAAGATGATGTGGACCAAAAAGAAGATGCCCACCGCCCAGCGGTTGCCGATCAGGGGAAACTGGATCCCCGGCTGGTCGATCGAAAATGACCCGGCGGCATAGGTCATCGTGGCCAGGACCTCAGTCCGTCTCGAGGACCCGCCGGCCCAGCCGGCCGGTCAGGCCCGCGGCGCCCACCAGGAAGCCGAAGCCGCCGAGCATGGTCTCCCACGGCAGGAGGTTGGGCTGACCACCGAGCGCCCCCAGCAGCGACTCGTGGAGGTAACTGAATGGCAGCAGGCGCGAGATGACAAGCAGCGCCGGATGCGTGAGCGGGGTAAAGACACCGGACAGGTAGAGCACCGGGAGCAATGGGATGAGGACGTACAGCATCACTTCGCCTGGCGAGTCTGAGAGGGTGCTGGCGACGGCGCCCATCAGGTTGCCGAGGAGCAACACGGCCGCGACGCTTAGCAGGAGCGGCGGCCACCAGGCGAACTGAGCCGGATGCCGCAGGGCCGTCAGGAGCAGGACGGGCAACAGCTGCAGGAAATCGATGGCCGCGTTGCTGCCCAGTCGCTCGATCAGCAGCCGCCCCGGCGTGACGGGCAGCGTGCGATAGCGCAGGACGAGGCCGTTCTGACGCTCCCGGGTGAGCACGGCGCCCGCCCCGAGCGGGCCAATGATGGCGGCCAGCATCGTCAATGCCATCGCGCTATAGGCGACTGGTGCGCTGCTGAGAACCAGTGGAACCGCAACCAGCAGCGGAAAGGCCACCTTGATGACCAGCGCGCGGCGCCGCTGGGCGAACTCGACCAGCTCCCGCTGCCAGACGGTGCCGGCCAGCATCAGGGGGGCCCCGCCGGCAAGGCGACCCCGGTCAGCTTGAGGAAGAGGTCACCGAGGTTGGGCCGGCGCACCCGCATGGTGCTGACCAGGTCGGCGGTGCCGTTCAGGACGGCCAGCACCTGGGCCGGATTGGCACCGCGGGCCAGGATGATGTGAACCGTGTCGCCTTCGACGTTGGCGGCTTCGACTTCAGGTAGGGAGCGAAGGCTCTCCAGTCCGACCGGCGAGTTGACCTGCAGCTGGACCTCTTTGGAGCCGGCCAGCTCGGCGAGGAGTTCCGGGGGATGGCCTTCCCGGATCACGCGGCCGTCGTGCAAGAACAGGACATAGTCGCAAATCCTCTCGGCCAGGTGTACGTCGTTCGTCGCCAGCACCACCCCGATGCCGGTCAGGCTGAGCAGCCGCAGGCGTTCGATGAGGTCGAGCTCAGCTCGGTAATCCAGTGCCAGGGTTGGCTCGTCGAGCAGCAGGATCGAGGGGCGGTGGACCAGGGCCTCGACCAGGGTGAGCTTGCGCTGCATGCCGAGCGAATACTCCCGGACGAGCTGGTCGCGGGCCTCCCAGAGCCCGCACCACGAAAACAGCTCCTTAAGACGCTCCTCGGCGAGCTCCCGCGGGACCCCATACTGGTGGGCAAAGAACCACGCGTTCTGGTAGCCGGTCATCTGGTCGAAGTGGGCCGCCTGGTCGAGCATGACGCCCAGCCGGCGGCGGACCGACGGATCCCTTCGATTCGCATTGCCAAACCAGGCCACCCGGCCCGCGCTTGGGCCGGCGGCCGTGGCCAGCATCCGGAGCAACGTGGTCTTTCCGGAACCATTCGGCCCCATCAAGCCCAATACCTCGCCGGGTGCCAGTTTGAGCGTGACGTCGAAGACGCCCTTTCCCCCGCGGTACGAGCGGCTCAGGTCAGCGGCGCTGAGGAGGCTAGGCTCGGAAGCCGTATCGGCCTTCATGAAAATCGCCGGTCTCGATCCACTTCTGGATGACGACATCCATCACCTTGCTCGTGACCCGCGCCTCGCCGAGCTGCTGGGCATTGCCTTCGACGGCGGCCATCACCTGGCCTTTGACAAACGGCGGCATGTTCTCGAGCCGCTTTTCCGCGTCCGGCTCCCAGGGCATCTGCGGTCCCTTCTGCTGCAGCGCATCTGAGACTTCGCCCCACATGTCGAACTTCACG
>VBGO01000061.1 GCA_005882525.1 Chloroflexota bacterium | reverse complement strand
TAGCATGAATATAATATTACTGTTAGGTGCTAGTGGCGTCAACTTTCCCCCCCGTGACCCGGACCCGGGCCTGGTGCGCGCTCTCAGCAGCCGGTGGGAACCGGATCCGGTTCTTGATCAACGGTCGCAGCTTTTAGCCGAGTGGCATCGGTTGACGCAGGTTCGCGATGAAGGCACTCGGGTAGCGTCGGCGGTCACGCATCGTGCCAACTATGATCACCGTTATGGACCCCGCGCGCGCTCGTCAGCGCCTTGGGGAAGAGCGCGCTCACCGGCAGTCGCTGGCGCAGCGACTTCGCCGGGAAGAGTCGGATCCGGTCGAGTCGAGCGAGCTCTCCAAGATCGATCAGCACCCGGCAGAGCTCGGCACCGAGACGTTCGAACGGGAACTGGAGTTGACCACGCTCATGATCGTCGAAGCCGAGCTGAAGGACATCGACGACGCGATGGGCAAGCTCGAGCAGGGCACCTACGGGGTCTGTGAAGCCTGCGGCAAGCCGATCGATCCGGAGCGGTTGGAGGCCAAGCCCTGGGCCCGCTTCTGCGTGGCGGACCAGGCCCGGATCGAACAGGCGCTCAACCGCCGCGCTTAGCCCAGATCTTTAACGACCTCTCCCCCGAGCACCACCATCCGGACGTGCTCCGGGTCGGCAAAGATCGCCGGATCGGCAAGCGGGTCTGCATCGAGCACGATGAGGTCCGCCCGCTTGCCCTCTTCGACGGTGCCGACGTCTTTGTCGATCCGCATCAGCGCCGCATTGGTCCGGGTGGCCGCGATGATCGCGTTCATCGCCCCCATCACGCGGGCCTGGCAGGCGATCTCTTTGCCCTTATCGCCCTGCATGTCGGCGAGCACGTCAGAACCCGAACCGATCCGCAGCCCCTTCTCGTAGGCGAGTCCCAGCGAGTCGTAGGCGCCGGTCAGGCCCTGGCGGATCTTTCGCACCATGTCGGGCGTCCACCCATCGCCTGCCTCGCGCCTCGCCAGCAGCTCGTAGGTGATCACCGTCGGCACGAGGAAGACATCGTCGGCGGCCAGCATCTGGTCGGCGGTAGCCTCGTCGAGGAAGTTCCCGTGCTCGATCGATCGCACCCCGGCTTTGAGGCAGTTCTGGATGGCGCGCGGCCCATAGGCGTGCGCCAGGACATAGGTGCCGACCGCGCCCGCCACTTCGACGGCAGCCGCGAGCTCCTCGACCGCAAACTGGACGTGGTCCAATTCGTCGGTCGGAGAGGCGGCGCCGCCACTGGCCATCACCTTGACCTGGTCGGCGCCGCGCCGCAGCACCTCGCGGGCCGCCCAGCGGACCGCGTCCGCTCCGTCGGCGAGGATCGACTCGGAGGTCAGGCCGGGTACCATCGGAAAGGTCGCCCGCGAGGTCCGGGCGCGATGGTCGCCGTGGCCGCCGGTCTGGGAGATGAAGGCGCCGCTGATGAAGATCCGCGGGCCCCGGATCAGTCCAAGCCGGACGGCCTCCTTGAATCCCCAATCCAGTCCACCGGCATCGCGCACGGTCGTGAAGCCGGCGTCGAGGGTGGCTTCGATCACCCCCGCGATCCGCAGGGCGAGCACCGCCGCCGGCAGGGCCGCCTCCGCGGCCGGATCGAGGTCGAGCAACGCCAGGTGGACGTGCGCGTCGAGCAATCCAGGCATCAGCGTCCGTCCCTGGCAGTCAATCACCCGCGCGTCCTTCGGTCCCGCCGGTCCGCTCGAGGCGCCGATCCGGCGGATCCGGCCGTCTTCCACGACGATTCGCAGGTTTGGCTGCGGATCGCGGCCGGTGCAGTCCAGCAGGGTGGCGTGTTCGAAGACGACGCTCACGGCCCGACTAGTTTATCTACGCACTGACGTAGGTCAGGAAGAGGTCGGTCGCGTAGGCGAGCAGGAAACCGAGGAGGAGTCCCCAGGCCATGGCGGCGGGCGAATTGAGCCGCCGGCCGATGTGGAACATCTCGTTGACGACATACAGGAGCGCGCCGGCCGCCAGGGCGAGGAACAGCACATAGATGTAGGGAGAGGTGAAGACGTACCCCACCACGGTGCCGAAGAAAGTCGGGGCTCCGCCGATCACGCCGGCCGTCAGGAGGAAGCCCCACGAAGGCCGAGAAGAGCTATCCGTCGCCAGCGGCGCCGCGATGCCGAAGCCCTCGGTGATGTTGTGGAGGGCAAAGCCGATGGCCAGGACGACCGCGAACGCCACCGCCCCGGTGGCTGCCGACTGGCCGATCGCCAGCCCTTCCGAGAGGTTGTGCAGGCCGAGCCCGGTGGCGATCATCATCGCCAGCGTCCTGGGGGCCGGCGGCGGCGCGTGCTTGGTTCGTCCGAAGAGTCGGGCATTGAAGTAGACCAGGCTGAGGAGCCCGACCCCAATGCCGGCGGCAAAGATCACGACCAGCGCGAGGAATCCGCGATCGCCGTGGCGCATGGCGGCGAGGCCGGTCTCGACGGGGGCCGCGGCATGGCTGAGAATGTCCCAGAGCAAGAAGATCAGGACACCCGTGGCGATGGCATTGAGCAAGCCCTGGACCGCCTTTGAGACCCCCCGGATCCGCCCCACCGGAAGTCCGATGAAGATGGTGCCGCCGGCGATGGCGCCCAGCGCGGCTGCCGCGAAGTGACTCACGGTCCTATAGTGTTAGCAGGTGCGACGCTCACGATTAGTTAACGCTAACACACAGTCTCGTCCGCCCTCCGAGGTGATCGCCCACTACCTGGAGGCGATCTACTACATTCGAGCGGAAGGGGAGGTCGTGCGCAGCGCCCGGCTGGCCGACTGGTTATCTGTCAGCCGGCCGACGGTGACCGTGGCGCTCCGGCGAATGACCCGTGACGGGATGGTGCGGATCAACGCCCGCAAGGAGATCGAGCTGACGGCTCGGGGCGATGCGGCGGGCGCGGCCATCGTCCGCCGGCACCGCATCATGGAGCGCTGGCTGACGGATGTGCTCGGGCTCGACTGGGTCACCGCCGACGCCGAGGCGGAGCGCCTCGAACACGCGGTGTCAGAGGTGGTGGAGGAGACGCTCTACCAGGCGCTGGGACGACCGAAGACCTGCCCCCACGGCAACCCGATCCCCGGCCATTCGACGATGCGGACAAACGAGGTCCGGCTCTCGGCGCTCAAACCCGGCGATGTCGGCACCATCACCCGGATCTCGGAGGTGGCCCAGCGGGAAGCGCCGCCGCTCTTGCAGTACCTCCACGACCGGGGACTCAGGCCGGGGACCCGGATCACGGTGCAGGAGGTCGACGAGATCGGCCGCACGATGCAGCTTCGGGCGGCCCGCCTGCTGACGCTCAGCAACGAGACCGCCTCGAAACTCTCGGTTGTCCGGTCGGCTAGGCCGAGACCTGGACGGGCTCCCGCTCCTCGACGACCACCGGCTTGAGGGTCGTGGCGGAGTGGGGCAGGATGAGCCAGCCCGCGAATACGACGACGCTGCACATCACGGCCATGAGAGTTGTCGGATCCATGAGTTGTTTTCCTCCTTCTTAATTCGCGTGGATGCTGGCGTACGCGGGTTCACCGTGTTGCGAGAGATCCAGGCCGATGACCTCTTCGTCTTCCTGCACGCGCAGCGGGACGAACAGGTTCACGATCTTGAGGATGACGAAGGTGCCAATGATCGACCAGCCCCAGGCGGCGCCGATCGCCACCAGCTGAATCAGGGCCTGCTTGGGATTGCCATAAAAGAGGCCGTTGGCCGCGGCCGAGTTGATCGCGACGGTGGCGAAGAGCCCGGTGGCCAGCGCTCCCCAGGTGCCGCCGATGCCGTGCACCGCCCAGACGTCGAGCGCGTCGTCGACCTTGATCCGCTCGCGTAGCTGGATCGCCAGGTAGCAGGCCACGCCGGCGCCGAACCCGATCACGATCGCACCCATGACGTTGACAAATCCGGAGGCCGGGGTAATAGCCACCAAGCCGGCGACCGCACCAGCTGCCGCACCGATCACGCTCGGCTGCTTTTTGTGCCACCAGCTGACGGTCATCCAGGTGAGGGCCGCCATCGCCGCCGCTGTATTCGTGACGACGAAGGCGTTGGTGGCGAGCGCGCCGGCGCCCAGCGCGCTGCCCGCGTTGAAGCCGAACCATCCGAACCAGAGCAGGGCGGCGCCCAGCACGGTCATGGTGGCGTCATGCGGCTCGACCTTCTGCTTGCCGAACCCGAGCCGCCGCCCCAGCACGAGCGCGGCCACGAGCGCTGACACGCCGGAGCTGATATGGACGACGGTGCCCCCGGCGAAGTCGAGCGCGCCCAGTTGGTGGAGCCAGCCCCCCGCGCCCCACACCCAGTGCGCGATCGGGTCGTAGACGAAGGTGGCCCACAACAGGGAGAAGAGCACGAAGGCCTTGAAGCGCTGGCGCTCAGCGAACGCGCCGCTGATCAGGGCCGGCGTGATGACCGCGAACATCATCTGGAAAAGCATGAACGCCTGGTGGGGAATGGTCGGCGCGTAATCAGCGTTCGGCGTGAAGCCGACGTTGTTCAGGCCGATCCACTCGAGACCGCCGATGATGTGGAACTTGTCAGGTCCGAACGCCAGGCTATATCCCCACAGCACCCACTGGACACTGATAAGGCAGAGGATGAAAAAGCTGTGCATGATGGTTGACAGGACGTTCTTGCGGCGGACCAGCCCGCCATAGAAGAAACCGAGTGCGGGCGTCATCAACATCACGAGCGCAGCCGACGCGAGGACCCAGGCGGTATCGCCACTATCGATTCTCATCTCGTGATTGTCCGACGATTGGACCCCTCGACGTAATGGACCGGTGTTACGGAAATAGTTGGTCGACCTCGTGCGCCCCGCACAAATCACGATCAGGAAATCACCCGCCAAGTTCTGGGGTGGCGAACGTCACATCGGTGGCATGGGGTATCCCATCGTGATCGGCTCGGTCCTGTTGCTGGGGATTGCCAGCTGCAGCGGCCCGGCGGTCGGAACTTCGGCGCGGCCGTCGGCGCGGGTCGTGCCCGTGGCGACCTCGGCGCCTTGCTCACCGAAGCCCTGCGCGCTCGTCAACGGGCTACAGGTCATCGTGTCGGATCTCGAGCGCGACGCGGCGGTGCCTGCCGGCGCAACCGATCGTCCACCACAATCGCACTACGTCCGGCTCCGGCTATCGTTCGTGGCCGTTTCGGGTGATCACACCGTCCTGGATCCTGGCGGCTTCATGCTGATCGACGAAGACGGTCCCGACAGCATGACGTCTTCGGCCCCTGGGGTTTCCCTTTCGCACAAGTACGCGCACCGGGACAACTCTTGCGGAGCCACGCCGCGGTCGAGCGGATCGGGGGGCGGGAACGTCGCACCTCCCCTGGCCCAACTCAAAGCGGGGCAGCGCTTCGGTCCGCTCCAGATGTGCTTCTGGGTGCGTGGCGCCGTGAATCAGAACTTCACCTACGCGTGGTGGCCGTTCAACGCGCCGGATACGCCCGGCGTTCTCTATCGGCCGGTCGAAATCCCGCTGTGAGTCCGCCAGGTCCGGTTGTCGTGGCAGAAGTGCACGGTGGCAGGCTTCAGCTGGCGCATCTTCTCTAGCGACCGGCCGAATATCGCCTCGTCTTCCATCATGCCCTCGCGGGGTGCCTCGCCCTCGAACATCCTGGCGGTCCAGCAGGCATCGCCGGTAAGCAGAGCCGGGCCGTCCGTGGTATCGACCTCGACGCTCTGGTGGCCGGCCGTGTGACCGGGCGTCGTCAGCACCCGGACCCCCGGCACGATCTCGCGCTCCCCGTCGAGCAGCTCGTAACGCGCGCCCGCATACTCGAGCCACGCGGCAGGCGTGTCCGCGTACCGGTGGCGGCGTTCGTACTCGGCTCGTTGCACATACAGCGGCGCCTGCGGGAAGACGGCGTTCTGGCCGCAGTGGTCGAAATGGAGATGCGAGTTGATGATCCAGCGAATGTCGGAGGGATCCACGTCGTGCCGGCGAAGCGCTGCCGCCACGGAGGCGTTGACCGGGCGGTAATCCTTGATCAGTTCCAGGGGCGTGCCATAGCCGGTGTCCACCAGTCCGGCGCCGGCTGGGTGCTTGATCAGGAACCCATGCACGGGGATCTCCAGCGGGTACTCCGACAACCAGATGTGACCGAGGTTCAGGCGGACGACCGCGTCTGGCGGGAGCGGCACGTCGAAATGCTAGCGCGGCCTAGGCCTTCAGCAGCGGCAGGACTTCGTAGTTTCCGCCCAAGAGGTCGGTGGCGGGCGCCTTGAGATAGCCCTCGAGCACCGAGGCGTAAACCGATCGAAAGTCGGTGGTGAACTTGAGGTTGCCGTTATTCAGGTCGGAGAGGCTTGGCTGGCCGCCGTAGAGGCCACCCTTGACCGGCGCACCGAGCAAGAACATCGGCGCGGCCGTGCCGTGGTCGGTTCCCGCGCTACCGTTCTCCTTGACCCGGCGTCCGAATTCCGACCAGGTCATAACCAGCACCCGGTCGCCAAGTCCATGCCCCTGCAGGTCCTGCATGAAGGCGGCCAGCGCCTGGTCGAGGTCGAGCAGCAGCTTGTCGTGGACCGGCTTCTCCCGGGCGTGATTGTCGAAACCGCCCAGGGTCACATGGGCGACCCGAACTCCCAACCCGGAGACGATCGTCTCGGCCACCAGCTTGAGTGAGCTGGCGATCGGGCTATTGGCCGGATAGGTGGCCTTGGCGACGTAGCTCTCGTCGGTGGCCCGCAGGGCGTGCGACGCCTGCAGCGCGTCCTGCAGCGTGGTGTCGAGCAGCGCGCCGAAGGGAGCCGGGCCGGCGGTCTTGAACGCGCCGTAGAACTGCATCAACGGGTTCTCGACATCGACCGGGGTGCCGTGCCCGTTGACCGGCTGCAAGCGAAAGTTGCGGAGCGACTGCAGGGCGAGCACCGGTGTCTTCGACCGCAGCTCGGGTGGCACCAGCGACCCAGCGCTCACGCCTTCCAGCGCATGATTCGGGGACTCCCCCACCTGGTCGAGGTAGGTGAGGTAGCGTCCCAGCCAGCCGTCGCCGATGCCGCCCTTGACGCTCGCCGTCTCCCAGATCGACATCGAGGCGAAGTGCGAGAGGTTGGGGTTCGGGTACCCGACGCCCTGCACAATGGCGAGCTGTCCGGCGTCCCAGCTTCCCTTCAGTCCCTTGAGGTTTGGATGCAAGCCCAGTTGCGAGTTCAGCGTCAGCACTCCTTGGTCCTGCCGCAGCGTCGGCCGGGCATCGTGATAGGTCCCGTCCTGGAAGGGAATCACGGTGTTGAGTCCGTCGTTGCCGCCGGCGAGCTGCACCAGCACGAGCACCCGGTTGCTGGGCGTCGAATTCGGCGAGTCCGCGCTGGCCGCCGCCACCCCGTTGGCGAAGACCGCGGCAGCAGGCCCTGCTTCATGAAATCGCGGCGGCTAAACATGACGGCTCATCTCCATCAATTCAGTTGAAACTCCGGCGTGGCCAGCACCATGAACAGCAGGCCCGCCTGGTCGCCATGCGCGCGCGCGAAGGCTTGCAATCCGTCGTGGGTGGTCGGGCTCAGGTTGCCGTCGACCAGCGCCCCCGTCAGCTGATCGAGTTGCTGCACCGGAAGCGTGGCGCGCATTCGCTGGGTGGCGGCGTTGGCAAAGTTGATGCGCAGCAGCAGGGTGGCGCTGTTGATCCAGGACGTGCCTCCGGGCCAGCCGGCCACATTCGGCGGGGAAAAGAGCGCCTGTCCCATGGGTCCCATCGCGGCGGTCGCCGGCGTAAACGCGGTGCTGTCGGCCCCGGTCGACTTGAGGATCGCCGCCACCAGTTCGGCCGGGCTCTTGACCAGAGCGCGATAGGCCCGTGGCGAATAGAACGCGTCCAGGGTGAAGATTTCCCGGACTACCGCTCCCACGTTGTAGCGCGAGTGCTGGAAGGTATCGGCAAGATGCTGAACGATGGCCGGCTCCGGGTTCGGATAGGCGAAGAACGTGAAGAGCCGGGTGCTGAGGCGCTCGGCGGTCGCTCGGAGCGGCACCAGCATCTCGATGATGTCGTCGCCGGTAAAGTTCCCCGTCTTACCCATGAACGTTTTTTGCCCGGCGTCGAAGTAGCGGGGGCTGAAGGCCGACTGCGTCGTGAAGCGGAGCTGCGCGCCGCCCTTCAGCGTCCAACCGGTAAAGGCGCGGGCCGATTCGCGGACATCGTCCTCGGTGTAGTGCCCGATGCCCGTCGTGAAGAGCTCCATCAGCTCGCGGGCGTAGTTCTCGTTTGGCTTCCCTTTGCGATTCGTCTCGGTGTCGAGGTAGACCATCATCGCCGGGTCTTTGGAGACCGCCTTCAGCAGATCGTCGAAGTTGGCCAGCGCCAGCTTGCGAAACAGCTGATTCTGCGCGTACATCTGCGCCGGACCAGCCTTGTCCAGTCCGCTGGTCAGCAGGCCGTGCCAGAAGAGGGTCATCTTTTCCTCGAGGGGCCGGGCGGTCTGCACCATTCGTTGCAGCCACCACGCCTGGACCGCCCCCGCCTTCGGACCTTTTGGCGCGGCGAGGTCCAGCTCTGGAAGTGTCGCCTCGAGCGTGGCGTTGGACGCGAGCTGGTAGTTCAGCAAGGATTGCGTCATCCCCTCCGTAGTCATGGCGGCGTACTGATCGAGGTCCTTGCCCGTGGCGCCAAAGCCGGCACGACGGAACAGGTGCGCGGCCCTGACGCGCGGGCTGCTCAACGCGCCCTGGTAGTCGTGGGTCAGGTCGCGCACCCGGTCGAGGATCTGTGACAGGTCGGCGCCTTTCCAGAGCACGGCCATCGCGGCCGCCGTTGCTCCGGCTGCCCCGGTGGCGAGCACGGCCCGCCTCGACACCGGCCGCTTCCAGATCGGCTTGGACCGGGTCGCAGGCAAAGTCGCTGGAGGCGCGTCGTCCATTCCCATCAGTAGGCTATGGCCCGAGCGTGAGCTCGGCCTGAGAGGCCCCTTAGAAGGTTCTAACGGGCGCTCGGCGTGCGATCCGGCTGGGCTTAGTAGCCGCCGGAAGCCGGCGTGGACGAGGTGCCACCCGAGCCGGAGTTGTTCGTCGAGCCGCAGGCCGCCACCCC
>VBGO01000060.1 GCA_005882525.1 Chloroflexota bacterium | reverse complement strand
GGCCAGCTTCGCCCGCGGCTCCGGATTCTTGAGGACGTCCATCCCGCCGGCGATGAAGACGGCGGCCAGCATCGGCTGCGCAATCGTGCGGACGATCTTCACCTTTCCACTCTACGAAGAAGCTCCTGGGCGCCGCGACCGAGCGTCCTGACGTATTCAGCGTTGATCTCGGACCAGACAGGATTTCCTACATTTGCGCTATCATCTTTGGTGATGCCGTCAGCACCACCGCTCAGCCTGCTGGCCGGCGCCTGATGCCCCGCCGCCGTCGCTCCCGCTACGCCTTTCACCGGCGCCTGCGCCTGCTCCGCGAGAGCCAGCGCCGCTCCAAGGCCCGGCGCGCCTTCATCCTGGTGGCGGCGGTCCTGGTTCTTGCTCTGCCGCTGCTGGCCATTCCGGCCTTTGCGGCCGAGTCGGTCACCGACCTCCCCGCGGTGGACGGTCTGTCTTCCAGCGCCCTCCACCAGGACATGCTGATCTTCGATCGCCACGGCAACCTGATCGACGACATCGGCGACCACGGGGACCACCGGATCGTCGTCCCCCTGAAGTCCATGTCGCCCTACATCCGGCAGGCGACGATCGCCATCGAGGACAAGACCTTCTACAAGAACAGCGGAGTCGACTTCGGCGGCATCGTGCGCGCGGCGATCGCCGACTACTCGCACCACCACATCGCCCAGGGCGGCAGCACGATCAGTCAGCAGCTGGTCAAGCAAGTCTTCATCGGCCCGAATCCCCCGCCCACGATCCAGCGGAAGATCCGCGAAGCGGTGCTCGCTGTCGACCTCAACGGCCGGTATTCGAAGGACGAGATCCTCGACCTCTACCTCAACACGATCTACTACGGCGGTCAGAGCTACGGTGTGGAGGCGGCGGCGCGCGGGTTCTTCCACACCACCGCCCACGACCTGACGCTGGGCCAGGCCGCCGTGCTGGCCGGCTTGCCGCAGGCACCGACGCAGAACAGCCCGCTGATCAACCCCACTCGAGCCAAGGCGCGCCAGGCCGAAGTGCTCGACGCGATGGTGGCGCAGAAGATGATCACGCCGGAGCAGGCGCTGGCCGCGGAAAACGAGAAGCTGCAATTTTTCTATCCGACCAACCAGTTGCAGGCGCCCCACTTCGTCGACTATGTCCTCCAGGTGCTGGACAAGCAGTTCCATATCCGCCCCAGCGACCGCAAGGGTTACCGCGTCTACACCACCCTCGACCTGAACCTTCAGCACACCGCCGAGAGCCTGGTCCGCAACCAGATCAATGCCCACGGCGCCTTCTACGACTTCCACGACGGCGCGCTGGTGGCCATGGACCCGAAAAACGGGGAAGTGCTGGCTATGGTGGGCGGTGCCGACTACTACCGCCCGGGCGGGCAGATCAACATGGCGACCACCAACACGCGGCAGCCCGGGTCGTCATTCAAGATGCTGACGTACACCGCGGCGATCGAGAGCGGCCGGTTGAACATGCTCACCCCGATCCTCGATCAGCCGATGGTGTTCCCCCTGGGTGGTGGCACGGATGGCCTCAAGCCTTACGCACCGCTGAACTACGACAAGCGGTACCACGGCACCCTCCCGCTGAAAATGGCGATGGGCAACTCGCTCAACATCCCGGCCATCAAGGTCGAGCTGACGATCGGCATCCCCGCGGTGCTGGACACGGCGCGGCGGATGGGGATCACCAGCTTGAACAAACCCGACAACAACTACGGCACGAGTCTGACGCTGGGCGGCTATGAGGTCTCCCCGCTCGACATGGTGACGGCGGGGTCGACGCTGGCCAACCTCGGCCTTCGTCATCGGCCCGCCCCCATCCTTCATATCGAGGACGGCCTGGGCAACACCAAATTCAAGTACGACCCGGCGAAAAATGAATTCCGCGCCGTCAGTCAGCAGGTGGCCTTTATCGTCAACTCCATCATGTCGGACGATCGCAACCGTTGCATGTCATTCGGCTGCGGTGGCGACCTGACGCTCCCGGGCCGGCATGTGGCGGCCAAGACCGGCACCACCCAGGACTTCCGCGATAACTGGACGGTGGGCTTCACGCCGACCCTGGCGGCGGCTGTCTGGGTTGGCAATCCCGACAACCATCCGCTCGCCAACAACTCCACCGGCATCGTGGGGGCGGCCCCGATCTGGCACCAGTTCATGATGCAGGCCCTCGCCCAGCAGCCCGACCAGTGGTACGCCAAGCCAGCCGGCGTCGACCAGGTTGGCCAGAACTACTTCCTGCCGGGCACCCAACGGTTGCCGTCGACGCTGGCGGCCAGTTGGCCGACCTGCCGGTTCCGTTCCTTCAACCCCTACACCGTCACCGACGCGCAGCTGACCGTCAATGGACTGCCCTGCGTTCTCGGCTACATGCCGCGCGGCGTCAAAGCCGGCGGATAGCAACAAGAAACCCGACGACCGCCTCGCGACAGCCGCCGGGTAAAGTGAAGGGCTTAAGCCCTTATGGCGCGCGCCGGCCGCTGTAGAAACCGAAGCCGCCGGCGAACAGGCCGAGAATGATCAGGATGATCCCGATCAAGGTGAATCCGAGCACAAGCGCAATAATCCCGAGAACGATCAACAGTCCGCCTCCACCGAAGTACACTCTGCACCTCCTTTTCTGAGAAATCCGGGGGGACCGTCGCTGAATCCACCATAGAGCCTGATACGCGGGTTGTGAAGCCCCCGTATTGCAAAGCTGTAGCGCAGCTCCGCGGCGCCGCCCTTTCGGCGCTCCGCGGTGCCGCGTGTATGATACTCAGTATCACATGACCCGCACTATCAAGGGGCTGCTCATCGGCGCATCGCTTTCGGCGGTTCTGGCCGGCTGCGGTGCGCCAGGCGGTGGCTCGACCAGCGGGACGCTGCAGGTGATCGCCGGGGAAAACTTCTGGGGCAGCATCGCGGCGCAACTGGGCGGCTCCCACGTCAGCGTGACCAGCATCGTCAGCAACCCGAGCACCGATCCGCACGACTACGAAAGCAGCGCGGTCGATGCCCGCGCCTTCGCGGCCGCCGACTACGTGGTCTTGAACGGCGCCGGCTATGACGATTGGGGGCAGAAGCTGCTCTCCGCCAACCCTAGCCCCAGCCGGAAGGTGTTGACCGTCGCCGACCTGCTCAACAAGAAAGCGGGCGACAATCCGCACTTCTGGTACAACCCCGACTGGGTCGACAGGGTCGCCGACCGCATCACCGCCGACTACCAGGCGCTCGACGCTGCCGACGCGGACTACTTCAGGCGGCAGCGGGACGCCTTCCGGACCGCCCTGAAGCCGTACCACGATGCGATCGCGAATATCCGATCCAACTTCAGCGGCATGCCGGTCGGCTCGACCGAGAGCATCTTCGTCTATCTGGCGCAGGCCCTTGGCGTCAAGCTGATCTCACCACCGGAGTTCATGCAGGCAATTTCGGAAGGCAACGATCCACCGGCGCAAACCGTAGCGGAATTCCAGAACCAGATCTCCAATCACCGGATCAAGGCGCTCGTCTACAACGCGCAAACGTCGACACCGATCACGGAAAATCTCAAGCAGCTCGCGGTCAAGAATGGCATCCCGGTGGTCGGCATCTCGGAAACCGTCGACCCGCCAACGGCCTCGTTCCAGGCCTGGCAGACCGGGCAGCTGGACTCACTGCAGGCTGCGCTGAGCCGACAATAGCGGGCAGCATGGCCCGGTCGACCTCTCCCGCCATCGTCGCCGAGGGCCTCGCCGCCGCCTACGGGGACCGCTTGATCTGGCGAAACGCCAGCTTCACCGTGAACCCCGGGGAATTTGTCGCGGTCCTGGGCCCGAACGGTAGTGGGAAATCCACCCTCCTGCGGTTGGTGCTGGGGCTTCTGCCTCCAGCCGCGGGCAGCCTGCAGGTGCTTGGCGAGCGGCCGCATCGCGGGAACGCCCAGATCGGCTATGTCCCCCAGCGCCGAAACATCGACCGCGACCTGCCGGTCCGCGGTCGGGACTTCGTTCACCTCGGCATCGACGGCACTCGATGGGGGGTCCCGGTCGGCGATGCCGCCGACAGCCATCGGCGGGTCGACGAGGCGATCGGCGCGGTAGACGCGCTCGCCTACGCGGATCGGCCCATCGGGCGGCTCTCCGGTGGGGAGCAACAGCGCTTGCTGCTGGCCCAGGCGCTTGCCGGCCGGCCACGGATGCTGCTCCTCGACGAGCCGCTGGCCAGCCTCGACCTCCGCAACCAGATCGTCATTGCCGAGCTGGTCTCAAAACTGGCGCGAGCCAACGGCCTCACCGTGCTGCTCATTGCCCACGACATCAACCCGCTGCTACCCATCGTCGATCGCGTGCTGTACGTCGCCCACGGCGGGGTGGCGATCGGTAAGCCGGCCGAGGTCATCACTACCGAGCAGCTGAGCCGTCTCTACGATGCGCCGATCGAGGTGCTCCAGGACAGTCACGGCCACATGTTCGTGGTCGGGCTGGAGGCTGAGAGTGCCCATCACGATGGCTGAGCTGTATCCGGCGGCGGCGCCCTACTTCGGCTGGGACCTGGTGCGCGACCTCCAGGAACTCCTTCGCTACGCCTTCATGCAGCATGCCTTCGAGGCCGGAACGGTCGTCGCCCTTTCCGCCGGCGTCATCGGCTATTTCGTCGTCCTCCGCGGCCTTTCCTTCGCCGCCCATGCGCTTTCGCACATCGGCTTCGCCGGGGCAACCGGCGCCGTCCTGGTTGGGACGACCCCGATCGTCGGATTGCTGGTCTTTACCATGTCAGCCGGCGCGGTCATGGGCGCCCTCGGCCAGCGACTTCGTGGCCGCGATGTGACGATTGGCCTGGTGATGGCATGGTCGCTCGGCCTGGGTCTGCTCTTCACCCGCCTCTACCGGGGATCAGCCAACCTGGCCATCGGCATTCTGTTTGGTCAGATCTTCGGCATCACCATCCAGGAGGTTGCGGCGACGTTTGTCGCCGGATCGCTCACGGTGCTGGCGCTCCTCGTCGTCTACCGTCCGCTGCTCTTTGCCACCCTCGACGAAGAGGTCGCCGAAGCCAAAGGCGTGCCCGTTGGTGGCCTGTCAATCGCCTTCATGGTCATCCTGGCGGTCGCCGTCTCGGAGGCGGTCCAGGTGGTCGGCGTCCTTCTGATCTTCGCCCTGATCGTCGCGCCTGCCGCGATCGCCGAACGCTTCACCACCCGTCCCAGCCGCGGCCTCCTGCTGTCCGCCGTCCTGGCCGTGCTCTTCACCTGGGCCGGACTCAGCGTTGCCTACTACGTTCCCTACCCGGTCGGCTTCTTCATCACGACGATCGCCTTCTTGAGCTACATCCTCGCGCGGTTGGTGGCCCCCACCCTGACCCTCCCCCGCAGGCGGGGAAGGGAAACTCTCGCGCGTGAGGAGCAGGCCCGGCATTCACCGTAGAAGTCGAGGGTCGCATGGTCGACCCGAAAGCCACGCTGGCGCGCGATCGTCTCGGCCAGCGGGGCGACGGCGTCCTCCCCGAGGTCTTCGACCGTCCGGCAGGTGGTGCAGATCAGGTGGTGATGGTGTCCGGGCTCGCACCAGACATAGGCGGACACGTGCCCCGGCCGCTCGAGCCGCTGCGCCAATCCGGCGCCCACCAGCCGCTCGAGCGAGCGAAAGACGGTGGCCCGGCCGATGTAGGCATGCTTTTTGCGGACCCGGTCGTATAGCTCCTGCGCCGATGTCTCTTTTCCGGTCTGGGCGAGCACGGCCGCGATGGCCAGCCGCTGGGGCGTCACCCGGACGCCGGTTTGCTGGAGGGCGGCCTGGGCGGACGTCTCAACCATAGCCAAATGATACTGCGAGGGGTTTCCGCCATCGGTCCGTTATCCCGCTATGGCTTCCGCCGCGGCCATCCCGCAACCCTGGACCCGGAAAGCCGCGCCACCGGCGGCGGTCGGCTCTCTCCTCTTCCCCGCCGGCATCTTCTGGTGGCTGTCGACGCATCCCGCTGCCGACCCCAGCCTGGTCGTGCCGGGCCAACACTTCCTGATCGTCACCGCAGTGTCTCTCCTGGCCTTCGGGCTGGCGGTGTTGCTGGCGATCGCGGCCGTACAGATCGCCCAGTACCGGGTGCTCTTCCTCTGCCTCGGCTTCATGGCGATGGGCGGCATCTTTGCAGTCCACGGCATCGACACCCCTGGCATCCTCCAGCGTGGCGACGCCGCCAAGTATGCGGGCGCCGTGGTCGGCATCTCTGCCTACCTCAGTCTGTTCGTCCCGGCGCTGTTCTTTGCCGCGTCATACACGCCGCTAACAGCGGCATTCGAGCGGCGTCTGCCCTTCTCGCCGGCGGGCTGGCTGATCGTCCTCCTGGCCACCGCGGTGGCCATCTACGGGGTTCTTGCGGTGGCCACCGAGGTGATCGCGGAGTTGCCCCTTGGCGTCAAGCCCTACTCGACGGCGATGGGCATCACGACCATCGCGTTGCTGTTGTTTTCCGCCTGGCGGCAAGCCCGCGCCTATCTCGTCGCCCGCTTCCCGCTGCAGGGTGTGCTCGTGCTCTCCTTCCTCCTCCTGGCCCAGGCACAGGTCGTCATGATGCTAGGCCATGTGTGGCGACTCTCCTGGTGGGAGTACCACGGACTGATGCTGCTTGGCGTCGGCCTCGCGGTCTCGTCGCTGGCGGCACAGCGGGCGAAGGGGCTCTCGCTTCGTTCGGTGTTGGAAGCCACGCTCGAGCTGGAAGTCAAGGTCGGTCTGGAGCTCGAACATGCGGAATCGATCGCCGCACTCGCCGCCGCGGTCGAAGCCAAAGACGAGAACACCAGGGGCCACAACACGCGGGTGGCCGAGCTGGCGGTCCGGATTGGACGAGCCATGGAGCTGCCGACGGACCAGCTGCGCACCCTCGCCCGCGCCGGGCTCCTCCATGACGTGGGCAAGATCGGCATCCCGGACGCGATCCTCAGCAAGCCCGGCTCACTCGATCCGCAAGAGTGGACCGTGATCAAGCGCCACCCCGAGCTCGGGCGCGAGATCCTCTTACGGGTACCCAGCCTTCACCGCGAGGCGGACATCGTGATCGCCCATCACGAGCGCATCGACGGCAGCGGGTATCCACGCGGACTGCGCGGCGAGCAGATTCCGATCGAGGCGCGCATCCTCGCGGTCGCCGACACCTACGACGTCCTCATCTCCGACCGCCCCTATCGCAAGGCCTTCGACTTCGAACATGCCGCGCGGATTCTTCGGGAGGAGTCCGGGACCCATCTCTGGGAGCCGGCGGTTCGCGCCCTGCTTCGCAGCCTGGCCGGGCGCGTCGACGACCAGGCCGCCGCTTAGTCCGTAAAGACGGCGGCCACGTAGATCTTCCCGCCGTCGATCGCCGTGCCGATCCCCACCTGGCGGAAATGCGCGCCCAGGATGTTGTCGCGATGTTCGGGCGAGGCCATCCACCAGGCTTCGGCGGCGGACACCGCGTCATCGAAGGGCGGCCCGCCCGCCCAGTAGATGTTCTCGCCGTCCCAGGAGTAGGCGACCCGGTTCTGCTGCAGCAGTTCGGCGATGGCCATCACGCGTGAGCCCGGGCGGACGTGAGTCAGCCCATCGCTGACCATCTGCCGAGTCCGGCGGCGGCCCGGTCCCGGTTGAAGAGGGCGACCGCCAGGTGCGGCAGCCCGGCCGGGCCGTGCGGGAGGCTGTCGATTGGCGAGTCGCTCGTGGGCCGCACGCGAGGCAGTCGCTCGTCGTCCCGACCGGCCGGCGCCGAAATCACCCGCTGGTTGTTCGTGACCAAACCGGCGGCGGCGGTCGTCCCGACGCCCGCTTGCGGGTCACCGAGGCACACGGCGATCACGGCCAGGCAGGCGATCGCGCCAGCCAGCGGCGCTTGCGAGGCACGGTGCGCGACGAAATGGGCGTGATGGATCACTCGCTGCGCCTACGCATAATATGATATCGATCATATCAGCTTGGACGGGGAGTGGCCCCAGCCTGCAACTGCTTCGTGAGCGAGGTCGCCCGTCGTGCCAACCCCAGGCGCGCAACGCCGAGCCGGTCCTCGATCGTCGCCAGCAGCGAGAAATGGTCCAGGCGCATCGTCAGCGGGCCGTGGACGCCCGGCGCCACGACCAGCAGCGCCACCCGGCCATCGCCGGCACTCGATTCGTCCCAGGCGATGAAGAGCGCGCCACCCTTCTGCCAGGCCGGGGAGCTGGTGATCTGGGGCACGACCCGTGAAAGCCAGCGATCGGACGTTTGTACCCCGCAATCATGACCGTCGTTGCACAGGCCCGGCGTGATCCAGGCGAGCCGGGGCGTATCACCGCGCAGGTCGGCGGCGAGGTCGGTCATCGGCACGATGTTGGCCGGGCAGCTGCCGCCGTAGTAGGCGAATGGATTGTGCTTGAGCGCGTATGGATAGGGGCTGTCGAAGCAATCTCCGGTGAAGCCCTCCATGTAGGCCTTCCACGGCACGCCCGCGTCGGTCAATTGCTGCCCAATGCCGGTGGCCGGCAACTCGTGAAAGTCGTTGTCCTGAACTCCCCAGGTCGACCCAGAGGTCATCGCCAGGTAGTTGGGCAGGCTTGGACTGGCGACGTCATGGTAATTGGTGGCCACCGCGTAATCGCGGGCGAGCCTGGCGATGTACGGCTGCCGGAGCGCGAGCTGGTAGGAGGTGTTTTCCAGCACGATGACAAACACATGCTTGGGGGCCGGGGTCGGCGATGGGCTCGCCGCCGGCCGCAATTGGCCCACCGACTGACAGGCAGTCGCGAGCAGCAGCGCGGCGAGCGCCGGCGCAAGGACGCGTCCTCTCCCTATATCGGCGATGTCATAAATCATGGCAGGGCAAGTTAAACCGAGCCTGAATCGGCGGTGAGAAATGGTTAAGAGGTCCGGGCGCTAGCGTTGCCGAAGGAGCGTCGCCGCCTGGGTTCCCGCCTGCAGCCACGCTGGGGACTCGAGCCAGTTCTCCACGCCCCAGAGCAGGTACACGCTCACGCCGTGGCCCCGGTAGGCCAGCGCACTCGAGATCAGGTCCTCGATCGTGAAGCCGGTGGTCCCGTACCACGGGCTCGCCTGCAGCTCGGCCACCCACAACGCTCGCCCGTGCTTGCGTGCCTGGCTTTCCCAGTAATCGAGAGCTTCCTCTTTCCACGCGATCCGGGTACTGGCGGTGGTCACGTCCAGTGGCGTCGACTCGGTGACAACGTAGAGGTCGAGGCCCAGGGTGTCACCCATCGTCAGCGCCTGGGCCGGGTGACCTGCCGGCTTGGCGCCGGGCAGGTGGGTATAGAGCCAGCCGAGCGGGCCCGACCCCGCGACGTCGAGCGCGACGTGGGAGGAATTGAACGTGGTCACTACGACCTGGTGCACCAGGTCGATGGAACGTAGCAGGTCGACTTCCGCACGGACCATCGAGGCCGGGAGCGCCCCGTTGGTCACATCGTTGAGGCTCGCGTTATCGAGCGGCTCGTTCTCCACCTGCCAGGCGCGGAGCAGTGGCAGCGCCGCGTAACGTCGGAAGGTCGTTTCCAGGTAGCGTCGGTATTCAACGGTTTTGAGCAGCGTCTCCAGCTTGTGCTCGTCACGGGTCTCGAGCCAGGCGGGGAGGTGGACCTCCGGGAAGACGAGATTCCGAGCGCCGACCACGAGCACGACCTCGGCACGTCGGGAACCCTTCCGGGCGTTGTGCACCTGGATCGTCTTGATCAACTGGTCGATCTCCGAGTAGTCCAGCGAGGTGGCCGCTGGGGCGACCGTGCTCCAGTACACCGGGAGCCGGACCAGGTCGGGCTGGACCGCGGTCAGCAGTTGGGCGAGCGCCTGCTCGGCATCGGCGCCGGGCGGTAGCGCGGCCGGGCTGAACGAGAAACCGACCAGCGGGGGGTTCAGCGGCGACGGGGCGGGATCGACCGCCATGGTCGGAAAGGCCGCCACCGGCACGAGCACGGCGGCCAGGGCAGAGATGATGATCGTCACCAGTCTCAGCATTGGCCGAAGACGGGCCAAGTTCATTCTCCCTTCCCCCCGGAGTCCCATCATGCCGCAATTCGATGAGAGCGGGCTGAGGACTCAATTCCCTCCCTCGCTTGCGGGGGAGGGTCAGGGTGGGGGCCTATTAGCTCCCCGCGACGTCGCGCCGCTGAAAGATCAGGAGCGCCAGGACGGTGAACAGCACGAGGTACACGACCAGCGTGATGGAGCCGCGGGCGGCGTCGACCAGCTGGGTGCCTGCATTGGGATTCCTGAATGTGAGCCCGAAGCTCGCGTTCACCGCGCCGCCATTCACCCCCGGCAGGAATTTCAGGATCTCTTTGAAGACCGGGGTGTCGCGGAGGAGTTGGGCGGCCAGGGCTTCGCCCACGAACAGGTAGGTCAACCCGCCACCGATGGCCGCGGCGGTGCTCCGAAACGCGATGCCGAGGAACATGCCGAATGCCGTCCAGACGGCGAGCTCCAGCCAGAGCGCACCAAACCCCTTGAGGACGGTGGTCGCCGGCGGAAAGCTGCTCGTGCTGCCGTCGATCGTGACCAGGAGGTAGCTGGTCAGGGCCGCGCTGCCGAGCGCGACGATCCCGATGAGGAGGGTGATGATCGCCAGGTTCAGCAGCTTGCCGGCCAGGACCGCCACACGCCCTGGTTTTTGGATCAGGATGGTCTGCACGGTCAGCCAACCGTATTCGCTGGCCGTGCTCAGGCTACCCAGGATGATCATGATCGCGGCCCCGATCGTCGAAATCGAGCTGAGCACGTTGGGTAACAGGTTCTCCGGAAAGACCTGTCGCTTCAATACGCTCGCCGGCACCCGGCTCTCGAAGTTCCTTGGAGGGTTCTTCAGGATCACGTAGGTCAGCACGTACCCGAACGCCAGCAGGGTCAGCAGCAGGATGCCGAACAGGATCCAGTTGGCCCAGCGCTTGCGGGATTTCAGCGACTCGCCGCGGAGGCTGGCGATCACGGCTTGGGGCCTTCCGCAGGAGTCTCCGTGAGCTGTAAAAACAGCGCCTCCAGCGACTGCTCCGACACGCGCAGCTCGCTGACGTCGATCCCCTCGGACACGAGGCGCCGGTTGATGGCAGCCGCCTGCGAGGGGTCGACCGAGATAGCCAGGACACCGTCGATCACCCGCACACCCGATCCGACGAAGGACTCGACCAGTCGCTGGGCCTTGTCCAGCGGAGTGGCACGAACCAGGAGCGACGTCCCGCCGCTGCGGGCCCGGAGCTCGTCCACGGTCCCCTCCGCCACCAGTTTGCCTTTGGCAATCACGCCGACGCGGTCGCAGATAAGCTCGACCTCGTTGAGCAGGTGACTGGAGAGCAGCACGGTCCGGCCCTCCCGGCGAATGTCCCCGATCAGCGCGCGCATCTCGACCGTGCCTTGCGGGTCCAGTCCACTGGTTGGCTCGTCGAGGATCAACAGATCGGGGTCCTTGAGCAGGGCGGCGGCGACACCGAGGCGCTGCTTCATGCCGGTCGAATACGTCCGGAACTTGTGCCTGGCACGATCGGCCAGGTCGACCTGCTTCAACACCGGCTCGATCCGTGACTTGCTGGCGCTCGAGTAGCGCGCGACAACCCGCAGGTTGTCACGCCCGGAGAGGTACGGATAGAAGGCCGGCGTCTCCACCATCGCACCGAGGCGGGCGAGGCTCGCTGGGGTGCCGGGCGCCGCGCCGGCTACCGTCGCGCTCCCGGCCGTCGGATGAAGCAGGCCGGAGAGGAGCCGCAAGGTGGTGGTCTTGCCGGCACTGTTCGGCCCGAGGAAGCCATATACCTCGCCGGTCTTGACCAGCAGGGTCAAGTCATTGACCGCGAGCACGCCGGTCGAATATCGCTTTGTCAGGCCGTGGGTCTCGACGGCGAGCGTTTGCGCCATTTGGAGAAACCCTCCTTGGCGGCCCATGATATCAACTGAGGAAGAATGAATCGATGAAGTGGGTTACTCGCGCCAATGCGAATGTCGACCGGGTCGCGTGCCCGTGGCTGATCAAGCGATTCGTGGACCCCGACGCCGAATTCCTGTTCGTCGCCCCGGACGCCGTGATGGCGACGGCCGAGCGGGACGGTGCGATTCCCTATGACGTGCCCAACGTCGAGCTCGGCCACGTCGATGGACGATGCAGCTTTGAATCGATCATCCGGAAATATCAGCTGACCGATCCCGCGCTGACCGAGATCGCCCGCATCGTTCACGGCGCCGACGTCGCCGAGGATGTGCGGGTCACGCCGCAGTCGGCCGGGCTGAGCGCGATCGCTCGCGGCTTCGCCCTCCTGCACGGCGATGCCGACCACGACAAGATCCGGCTGGAGACGCCCATGTACGACGCCCTCTACGCCTGGTGCCAGAGCAGAGTCAGTTAGGCTCCTTCTCCACACAACGCTGATGGCCCGCCTCCCGCCAATCTCCCGCGATTACAGGCTGATCCTCGCGGCGCGGCTGCTGCGCGCGTTCGGCTTCGGCATGGCGGCCGTGCTGGTCGGTCTCCACCTGGAGCGGCGCGGCCTCACCGCGAGCGTCATCGGTCTCGTGCTCAGCATCGGCTTACTGAGCGCGGCGATCGCCGGCGTTATCGCCGCCACCCTCTCGGCGCGGATCGGCCGTCGCAACACGCTCGCCCTGGCCGGGCTGCTGATGGCCATCGCCGGCGCCGGCCTCGCGCTCGCGAACTCGCCGCTCCTGCTTGGTCTCACCGCCGCCACCGGGATGCTTGGCGCCGCCAGTATCGACCTCGGGCCGTTCGCCTCGATCGAACAGGCCGCGCTGGCGGAGTCGGTCGCGCCACAGGGACGCAACGTCGCCTTCGCGCGCTACTCGCTGACCGGTGGCCTGGCGGCGGCGGCCGGTGGCTTGCTCGCCGGGACGGCCACCGATCTCAACCGCGGCCAGCTTATCTTCGGAGTTTACGCATTGATCGGCCTGGTCACGGCCGTGCTCGCCGTCCTCCTCTCGCCACGGGCCGAGGCGCCCATTCGGGCGGCGGCCCTTTCCGCCGCTCGGATCGGCGCGCTGGCGCCGTTGTCCGCGCTGTTTGCGATCGACGCACTCGGTGGTGGGCTGGTCGTCAATGCCGTGATCGCCTACTGGCTCCATGTCCGATTTGGGGCGCCCGCCAACGTCCTGGGGCCGGCGTTTGCGGCGATTGCGCTGCTGCAAGCCGCGTCCTACGAGGTGTCGGGAAGGCTCGCCAACCGCATCGGCCTGATCCGCACCATGGTCTTTACGCACATCCCCAGCAACGTCCTGCTCCTGCTGGTGCCATTCAGCCCGTCCCTCCCCTGGGCCATCGGCCTGCTGCTGGCGCGATTCAGCCTCTCGCAGATGGACGTCCCCGCTCGCCAGGCCTATGTCGTGTCGATCGTGCCGCCCGCGGAGCGCGCTGGTGCCGTGGCCTTCACCGGCCTGGTGCGCGGACTCGGCCAGGCCGGTGGCCCGCTGCTGGCGGGAGCGGCGATCCAGGGTGCTGCCTTCGGGCTGCCGTTTTTTGCGGCGGGCGGCCTCAAGCTCATCTACGACGTGAGCCTCTTCGCCGCCTTCCGATCGAGACGCGCCGAGCACGAAACGCCGCCATAGTCACCCCCCGATCGAGACGGCCGCATCAGGTCATGACCTGGCGTGTTTTCGGGTCCTGGGCCATCCCAAAATGGGCAT
>VBGO01000474.1 GCA_005882525.1 Chloroflexota bacterium | reverse complement strand
CGGGCTGACGATCGGGGGCGATGACTATGTGACCAAACCTTTCAGCATCGAGGAGCTGATGGCCCGCGTGAGGGTCGTGCTGCGGCGGCACGGCAGCGACTCGGAGACTGGCAAGTTGTCCCTGGCCGACCTCGAGCTCGACGACGAGGCCCACGAGGTCCGCCGCCACGGTCACGTCGTCGAGCTGACCAACACCGAGTACCGCCTGCTCCGCTACCTGCTGATCAACGCCGGCCGCGTGCTGACACGCAGTCAGATCCTCGACCACGTCTGGCACTACGACTTCGGCGGCGATGCCAGCGTGCTCGAGACCTACATCAGCTACCTTCGGCGCAAAGTCGACCGCTACGACCCGCCGCTGGTGCAGACCGTGCGCGGCGTGGGGTACGTGCTCCGAACGCCTCGAAAATGACCCTGTCGCTGCGCGGGAGGCTTTTGATTGGCGTCATCTCTCTCGTCGTGATCGGATTGTTGGTCGCGAACGTCGCGACCTATTTTTCACTGCAAAAATTCCTGGTGGGCCGCGTCGACGATCAGCTGCGAAGCGGCGTGGCCGAGGTGAGTACCGAGCTCGGAGCGCCCGGACCAAGCAGCAACCGGTCGACCGCATTCCCTCCTGGCACAGTGGCCGAGCTGCTCGGCACTGACGGCTCGGTGGTCAAAACCAAAGTTGTCGGATCCGGATTCGGCGCCACCACCTCAGCCGTGACACCGGTATTGCCGAGGTCGCTTCCGAGCAAGGGTCTCGACACGCCGGCCGATCCATACACGGTCACCGGCTCTGATCACGTGACGCAATTTCGAATGACCGACTGGCCTGAAGGACGCTTCGGCGGCCAGTACATCGTGCTTGCGATTCCTCTCACCGACGTGGCGTCGACGCTGAGCCAGCTGCTCCAGCTGGAGGCGTTGATCAGCCTGGGCGTGGTTTTGGGCACGGCTCTGCTTGCCTTCGTCATCATCCAGCTCGGGCTTCGGCCGCTGCGGAGGATGGGCGAGGTGGCGGGTGACATCGCCGCCGGCGATCTCACACGACGCGTCGAACCGGCGACCCCAGGGACCGAGATAGGCCGGCTTGGGCTCGCGCTGAACGCGATGCTGAGCCAGATCGAAGCCGCATTCGGCAGGAGCACCGCGTCCGAACGCCGATTGCGGCGATTCATCGCCGACGCATCCCATGAGCTCCGCACGCCGCTGACGTCGATCCGCGGTTACTCCGAGATGCTGCGACGCGGTGCGGCCGAATCGCCCGCCGATTCCGACCTGGCCCGCCGCCGGATCGAAGAGGAATCCGTCCGCATGTCGGCCCTCGTCGACGACATGCTCCTCATCGCCCGACTCGACCAGGGCCGGCCGCTCGAGACCGAACCGGTCGACCTCCAGGTCATCGCGCGCGACGCCGCCGCCGACGCCCGAGTCGTGGCGCCGCAGCGCGAGATCACGCTGGACGCGCCCGGCAAGGTGGTCGTGTCCGGGGACGATACACGGCTTCGCCAGGTGGTCGGCAACCTGGTCCGCAACGCGCTCGTCCACACGCCGGGGACGACACCCATCGAGATCGCGGTGACGACGCTGAACGGCACCGCGCGGCTGTCGATCGCCGACCACGGGTCGGGGCTGCGCACGGAGGACCGGGAGCGGATCTTCGAGCCCTTCTATCGCGCCGACCCGAGCCGCAGCCGCGACAGTGGGGGCGCGGGCCTGGGACTGTCGATCGTCAACGCGGTCGTGGCCGCGCATGGCGGGCGCGTCGACGTGAAGGAGACCAGCGGCGGAGGCGCCACCTTCGAGGTGGAGCTGCCGCTGGCCCCCGCCGCTACTTAGCCGTCGAGGCGGCCGTATCCCGATGCAGCCCAGAACTGCTCGGCGATGACCAGGTAACCGGGGTCGCTCGCGTGAATGTCATTTAGCGGCGGCGTGCAGACAAACGTCAGAGCGCACAGCGTGCCCGGCTCAAGGGAAGCGAGGTTGAAAGGAGTGAAGGCATCGGCCACCCTCCCTCTCGCCAGCGCCGCGTCGCTCGCCAGAACGGAATTCAACAATTCCGCCGAAGTGTTCGAACCCGGGACCGCGAACGCGTATGGGTTGTAGAACTCCATGACGATGATCTCTGCGCTTGGTGCGGCGGCGCGAAGAGCCGTCAGGATCGCGCCCATGTTTTCGCCCACCGTGGCGATTGCGTGCGCGATGCACGTCTGGTCCAATCGGCATGCATTCACGTCATTGGCCCCGAGGTCGATCGTGATCGGGCTGACCTCACCCGGGTGAGCCTTCAAGAAGCTGATCGCCGCGTCCATCTGCGCCCCGGCGTAGTCGTGGTGAAGTCCATAACCCGCAGCCCTGTACGGGCAGGGACCTGCCTTGAATGACAACGTTGTCTCGTCAGGGCATCCGAGATTGACCGTTTCGATGGCGGGGTCGATTCCCTGAAGCATGCTTGCGAAATCGTCGACGTAGCCGGTGGTGAACGCCGAGGGATCAGGGTTGGCAATGAACTTGTTTAGCTGAAAGCCGAACGCAAGGGAGTCGCCAAGCGCCAGGTAAAACGACTTAACAGGGCGAGAGCTGAGACCAGGGCGAAAAGTCGCACTCTCATCCGGAGCACCTCCTCACCAAACCCCGACGGTGGCAGCTACGAATGTAGCCCTGATTGCCCCGGCGTGCCAGTTAGGCCTTGGGCCGGAACGCCATCACGTCCCCCGCGTAGTCGCCGACGACCACAAGCTCACCGGCCAGGGCCGGGCCGCTGCGCACCGCGGAGCGCACGGCGTAGCTCCAGACGAGGTGCCCCTCTGCGGTCGAGAGAGCGACCAGGGAACCTGACTTGAGGTCGCCGAAGACCGCGCCCATGCCGAACACCACAACACCATTCCCGACCGCGGGTGCCGAATACACTGGCTGGTCGGTCTCGCGGCGCCACGCCACGGCGCCGTCCGACGGATCGAGCGCGAACATCCCCGTCGGCGGACTCGCCGAACCCAGGTACAGCAGCCGGCCGTCAAACGCCGGCGACGCGATGAGGCCGTGCACCGCGCTGCCTTTGACGATCTCACGCGACCAGACGACGTCACCGGTCGCCGCGTCGACGACGGCCAACAGCCCCTCCACCGCCGCCTGCGCGATGACTTCGCGACCGCGCAGATCGAAGATGACCGGCGAAGCTCCAATGTCGAGGTCACGATCGGCATCGGGGTAGAGGCTCGCGAGCCACGTGCGTTTGCCGGTGCTGGGGTCGAACGCGAGCAGCCCGTCCTCCGGGTTGCCGACGCCGACAAACGCCCGTCCCGAAGCATCGACCGCAGGCGTCGACCACACTCCGTCGCCGGGCGCGCAATCGGGCCGGACGCACATCATCCAGCGCTCGCGGCCGGTCGCGGCATCGAGACCGAACAGCCGCCCGGGCACGAGCGGGTTGTCACCGTACGGTGAGGCCACGCCGGCGATCACAAGATCCGCGTACGCGACCGGCGACGCCCATACGTTCGAGTTCGGCGGGCCTTTCCAGTCCCACAGCTGATCGCCGCTCGAGAGGCGACGAGCGTAGACGTGTCCCGTGAGCGTGCCTACATACACGCGGTCCGCGGCAACCGTCGGCGAGCCGGCGATCGCGCCGAGCCCGTGTTTGGCCCATACGGTCGCGCCCGTTCTCGCGTCAAACGCCGCGAGCGTGCCACCGGCGCTGCCGGCGATCACCATGCCGGCGGCCACCGCGGGCGTTCCGTCGACCGGACCATCGAGATGAGCTCGCCACGCGATGGCGAGGCGGGCCGCTGTTCGATCGGTCAATTTCGCGGTCGGCGGATGGCCGTCACGCGCGAGGTCGCCCCGGTACATCGACCAGGTCTCCGCGGGATTGGCGGACTGCACCGGCGCGGCAGGCGGGGACGAGCAGGCGACCAGGAGCATGATCGCGACAGCTCTCTTAGCAACTTCCAAGCTTTGTAACAGAAGACTGTGAGGCCTCACCGGCATCCTGGAAAGCACCGGATGCCACCTCCGGCCTTCCCTAAAAAGTAGGGGGCGACCCCTAGCGCCCCCTACACCCCTTCCCTCGCCGGCAGGCGAGGT
>VBGO01000059.1 GCA_005882525.1 Chloroflexota bacterium | reverse complement strand
GTGACCGCTGAAGGAAATTTCGAAGCCCGAAGCATCCTGCACCCGGTGGCATCAGGCGCGGGCGAGATGCTGGACGCGGCTCGCGACCGGCTGATGGCTTTCCGGGCGCGCCGGGTGCGGCCGCATCGTGATGAGAAGGTGATCGCGGGATGGAACGGGCTGATGTTGCGCGCCTTTGCCGAAGCCGGCCGGGTGCTCGACAGGCCCGACCTGGTAGCCGCTGCCGAGGCCAACGCCCGCTTCCTGCTATCACGGCTCCGCCATGGCGGAAGGATGCGGCGAAGCTACAAGGACGGCCGAGCGCCGCTGGCCGGTTTCCTCGAGGACCAGGCGGCGGTGGCCGACGGGCTTCTAAGCCTGTATGAAGCGACCTTCGCTCCCGGCTGGCTCGAGGCGCTGCGTGGCCTGGTCCGCGAAATGCTGGCCGCATTCTGGGACGACTCGCAGGCGGCCTTCTTCGATTCCGCCGCAGACCAGGAACGATTGGTGGCGCGACCCCAGGATGTCACCGACAATGCCATCCCCTCGGGGACGTCGCTGGCGGTCGACGTGCTATTGCGCGCCGGCATGTTGCTGGGCGAGGCCTCGTGGATCGACCGGGCGGGCGCCACGCTGGCCAGACTTGCACCGACCGCCGCGAAAGCCCCACAAGCGTTTGGCCGGTTGCTGGCCGTGCTGGATTTTCAGCTGGCTCGAAAGATCGAGCTGGCCGTGATCGGCAAGCCCGCGGACCCGCAAACCCTGCGCCTCCTCGAGGTCGTCCGCGAGCGCTTCCTCCCCAACCGGCTGATTGCCGTGGCACCCGGGACCGACGATGGCCTGGCGATGCCACTGCTGGCCGACCGGCACGCCATCGATGGCAGAGCGACCGCCTATCTCTGTGAAGGCTTCGTTTGCCAGGCGCCGACCACCGACCCCACCGAGCTGGCGCGCCAGCTGGATGCGTTCAACGCGAAGCCGGTTGCGACCTGAGCCAGGCCTGGTAATCCGCCGGGGTGTTGATATTGCGAAACGAACGCAACTCCGGATCGACGGCGAACAGTTCATCGGGCCCGACGTAGCGGACATGACTGGCGGCCAACAGGCCCTTGATGCTGCGCTCGCGGGCGTCGAGCAAGCCTTCGATCCGGGGCGCGAGGGTCCGCGCATAGAGGGCGCAGACGCCCTCGGGTTCGCGGTCAACCCGCGGCACCACGGCGTCGTAGTCGCCCGCCAGGTGTCGGAGCAATGTGACGAGGGCAGGTTCCACATCCGGCAGGTCGCAGCCCACGACAAAGGCATGGGGGTGCCGAGCGGCGGTTAGGCCGGCGTGTATGCCCGCCAGCGGACCGAGGCCGCCATCGCGGTCCTGGACGAGGCGCACCCCGTCAAGGCTCGTCCGGTCTGAGCCACCAGCGATGATGATCTCGTCGATGACGGGCGCCAGCCGGCGAGCGAGGTGCTCGATCAGCGTCCCATCGCCCGCCGGCAAAGCCGCCTTGGCGCGCCCCATGCGGCGGCTCAGGCCGCCAGCCAGGATCACGAGGCTGCAGCCGCTGCGCATAGCAAAAGCCTACGCGCCGGCTATTGCCCCATCGCGCCACTGATGTTGCAGAAGACGTTCTGCACCTGGTTACCCAGGACGATCAGCAACACGATCACTACCACCGCGATCAGGACCAGGATCAGGGCATACTCGACCATTCCCTGGCCCCGTTCGCTGCGGATCAAACGCTCGACCAGTCGACGAATGAGTTCAGCGAGATGCATACGAGCCATTGTGAGCGCGTTGCGTTTCGCCCCCCGTTACAGGATCGTCGCTTTCGGAACCGATCCGTAAAAAAAGACCGGCGGGATGCCGGCCTTTGCTTTCCTGTGCTGGCTCGGGATTAGGGGGACGTGGAGGCTGACGCCGAGGCCGAGGCAGCGATCGACGGGGCGCTCGTCGGCGGATTGATGATGGTGGTGTTGCCGCCACCAGCGCCGAACCAGTGGGCGACCGCAAACCCGTAGAAGAGGATCGCCAGGATCACGATCAAGGCGATCAGGAAGATCGCCACAACCGCCGCGCTGGACCCGCCGTCGCCATCATCGTGCTCGTGAACGACTGCCATGAATTACCTCCCTGGTACCTTGATGACTTAATTGATACCGCGGCTATCATATCAGTTGCCTGCGGAGGCGTCAATTATTGCGGCACGACAAGCCCAGTGGCCGCTCCGTGGCATGGGAGCAGGCAGGCGACGGCGAGGCGCCACGCAGGGAACTCCGCACGCTGTGAATATGTGGAAGGGTTGTGCATAAGCAGAAACCGCAGGGGCTAGCTGCGGCGGGCGACGTCGCGGGTGCTCGCCTGGGCGATCGGCCGCAGCACGAGCTCGTCGACGTTCACGTTTGGCGGCCGCGTCACCACCCAGACGATGCAATCGGCGACGTCGGTGCCGGTAAGTGGCTGCATTCCCTGGTAGACGGCGGCCGCCCGCTCGCGGTCACCCTTGAATCGGACCAGGCTGAACTCGGTCTCCACCATTCCGGGCTCGATCTCCGTCACCCGGATCGGCTCTCCCATCAACTCGAGTCGAAGCGTCCGGGTGATGGCACGCACGGCGTGCTTACTGGCGGTGTAGCCGACCCCGCCGTTGTAGACCTCGAAACCGGCCACCGAGCCGAGATTGACGATGTGCGCCCGCGGCGCTCGCCGGAGTAAGGGGAGCATGGCCTTGGTCATCCGGAGGAGGCCGAGGACGTTGGTCTCCATCATCTGCACCCAGTCGTCATCGCTGCCGTCGGCGAGCGGCGCGAGGCCCGCCGCCAGCCCGGCGTTGTTGACCAGGATTTCGACCTGGCCGTATTCGGCCGCGACCGCGTCCACGAAGGCCTGAATGCTCGCCCGATCCCGGACGTCGAGCGGCAGCCCGCGGCCGCCGAGCTCCTGGGCGACGGCCATCAGCCGATCCTGGCGACGGGCGCCGAGGACCACGCTGAAGCCGGCGCCGACCAGACCTCGCGCGGTCGCCTCGCCGATCCCGGAACTGGCTCCGGTGACCACCGCGACGCGGTCGGGATCCGCCATTCGCTAATGGTAGGCGGGCCCGCCCGTTTCACGATCTGTTCTTTTTCGGTCACGGTCGGTATCCTGTGCGCAGGAGAATCCCGGCAGGAGGCAAGGGGAAGGCATGGACCTGCGCCAGCGTGGTCTGACGCTCGCCGCGGCATTGCTGCTGGTCGCCGCGAGTGGGATGGCCGCCGGCGTCGTCGCGGCGAGGGGCGTCTGGGCAGCGAGCACCCCCGGCATTCAGGCTCGGCCGCATCCCTCTCCGACACCAGTTCCGACCCCGACACCCCGGCCGACCCCACCGCCCACCCCGAAGCCGACACCGGCTCCGACGCCGCCGCCGACCCCACCCCCGACTCCACCGCCCACGGTTGCACCGGCCTCCACCTCGACGCCCGGGCCCAGGGTGACCAGCGCCCCGACCCTACCGCCCGTGACCGCCGCCGATACCGGGGTTGGCGCTCCGCCGTTCGCGGCCGCGCCGATCGATGGATCGGCTCAAGCGGTCGCGATTGCCCCGGCCCAACCGGCGGCGGCCAGTGCGGCCGACAGCGGCGCGGCCGGCGATACCCAAAATCTGCTCGTGCTGGTCATCCTGGTGCTCGTCGGCATCCCCGTCTTGCTGACGATGACGCTGGTCGCGACGGTGCTAACGCGGCGCTGAGGTTAGCCCTTGACGGCGCCCGCGGTCATGCCGCGCACGAAGTAGCGCTGCATCGCCAGAAAGACGACGAGGGGCAACGCCATCGAGACGAAGGCCGCGGCGGTGAGCAACTCGTAGGACTGGCCGAGTGAGCCAACCAGGTTCGCGACGGTGACCGTCATGGGCGCGACCGCCGGGTCGCCGCCGAGGTAGACGAGCGCCACCAGCAGGTCGTTCCAGGTCCAGAGGAACTGGAAGATGCCCAGGGAGGCAAGGGCGGGCACGGACAGCGGCAACACCAGGCGGAAGAACATCGTGACCGGGCCGGCGCCGTCGATGGAGGCAGACTCGAACAGGTCGTTCGGCAGCGCACCGAAAAAGTTTCGGAGCAGGTAGATGGCAAAGGGCAAACCGTAACCGGTATGCGCCAACCAGATGCCGATGAAGGTGCCGTTCAGGTGCAAGGCCGTGAACATGGACAGGACCGGGATCAGGGTGACCTGGAGAGGGACGGCAAGCAGGCCAACCATCACCAGGAAGAGGGCATTTCGGAATGGGAAGCGCATCCACGAAAACGCGTAGGCGGCAAAGGCGGCGATCGCGATCGGGATGACGCTGGCGGGGATCGCGATCGTCAGGCTGTTGAGAAAGCTGGCGAACAGGTTGTTGCTTTGCAGCACGTCGCTGTAGTTCTGCAGCGTGAACTGGAAGGGTGGGGCAAACGCCGTCCACCAGCCGGTGCGGCTGACGAGAAAGCCCGGACGGAACGAGCTGACCAGCAGGCCGAGCGTCGGGACGATCCAGATCAGCGTCAGCAAGATGAGGGCGACATGCAGTGGCAGCGAGCCAAGCGTGAAGTGGCGCGGTTCCTTGCCGGTGGCGACGACCGGAGCCTCTGCGACCGGTGGAGCGACGACTGGGGCAACGCTCATCGAATCGACTCCTGGAATTGGAAGCGCCGCAAATTGAAGGCGAGCACCGGGATGACAGCCAGGAGCAGCAACATCGCGATAGCTGCCGAGCGAGCGTAGTTCTGGCTCGTGAACATCTCGGCGTACATCCGCCTCGCCATCACGTCCGTGTTGTAGAGCCCGTTGGTCATGACATAGATGATGTCGAAGGCCTTGAGTGCAAAGATGACCAGCGTCGTACCGATGACCGTGAGGGTCGGCGCCAAGAGGGGAACGGTGATGCGGAAGAACACCTGGAGCTCGGTGGCGCCGTCCACCCGCGCCGCCTCCGTGAGCTCCGGCGGAATACCCTTGAGTGCCGCCGACGTGATGACCATGGCGAAGCCGGTCCAGACCCAGACGGCGGCGAAGATCAGGGCAAAGTTATTGACCCGTTGGTCGATGGTCCAGGCAATCGGCTGTTGGTGGAGAAGATTGACCCAGACGGCGTTGAGTGTCCCCGTCTGGTGCACCCCGGGAAGCGCGGGCTGAAACTGGTACATGAAGCTCCAGATCAGTCCGGCCGCCACGAAGGAGACGGCCATCGGCATGAAGATCAGCGACTTGACCGGGCCTTCATAGGGGACTCGGTCGGCCAGCACCGCCAGGACCAGGCCGAAGGTCAGCACAAGGCCCGTGTAAAAGACCAGCCAGAGCAGATTGTTGCGGATCGCGATCAGTACCGAATGGTCGCTGAGGACCTGGCCGAAGTTGGCTAGGCCGACGAAGCTCTTGCCGTCACTCGTCAGCAAGCTGATCCACGCGGTGGCAATGCCAGGGTAGATGAGGAAGCCACCGACCAGCAGGAGCGCCGGCCCAACCCAGACCCAGGGCCGGATCTTCGGTTGCTGGCCTGGGGGCAGACGCCGAATCAGCCAGTCGGTGAAGAGGATGTAGAGGACGAGCACCACCGGGACGCCGACGACGGCGGCGACCAGGTACGTGAGCCGCTCGGCGTCCACGGTGGCCTCTCGCTCCCTACCTAATGACTATTGGCCGCTGGCCCGCTTTTGCTCCAGACCGTTGAGGATGGAATCGAGCTGACCGGGGTTTTGAATGTACGCCACGATCCCGTCGAAGAACGCCTGCTGCAGGGCAGCCGTTTGCAGGTCGCCGGCATCGAATTCGGGTGGATTGGCCTTCAGCAGCAGGTCGGCCGCTTTCTTCACCTGGTCATCCGGGTAGTTGTCGAGCGTGACCAGCTTGTTGGGCGAGATGGCGCCGCCTCGCTTGACCCAAACCTTCTGAGCGTCTGCCGTGGTCAGGTACTTCATCAGGTCGCGGGCCTCCGGGGAATCCTTGAACATTCCGAAGAGGTCGCCGGCCACCACCTGAGCGCCGGAGTACTGGGGGTTGATGTCGGGGAAACCGAAGAAGGTGAAGTCCGCCCCGGGCTTGAGGTTGGGGAAGTCGTGCACGAAGAAGTCGGTGATGAACGACGCCTGGTGATGCAAGTAACAACCCGGCGGGCTGGCGAACATCGGGTCGAACGCCGTCTGGAATGCTGTCGAGAGAACGTAGTTCTTACCGCCATAGGCCAGGTTCGGATTGTTGACGACCGCGCCAAAGGACTGCCATGCCGTCTTCATTTCGGGCGCGTTCCAGGGCTCCTTGCTGGCACCCCATGCCTCGTACTTTGTTGGTCCAGCCTGGCGAAGGAAAAAGTCTTTGACCCAGTCGGTGCCAGGCCATCCCGAAGCGGCGCCGCTCGCTACCCCGATGCACCAGGGGGTCTTGCCGGTTTTCGTCCGGATGGTGTTATAGGCGGTCACCATGTCATCCCAGGTCTTGGGTGGCGTCGTGAAATCGACGCCCGCCGCGGTGACAGTCTTGGGATCGTAGTAGACCAAGCCCTTGATCGCTGCCTTGATGAAGATGCCGACCAGGTGCCCGTCGACGGTGCCGAGCTTGACCCAGTTTGGGCCGTACTGGCTGTTGAGCGCGTTCATGTCGACGGCGCTGTCGAGCGACTTGATCGTTCCGGCCTTGGCGAATTGGGCCATCTGTCCGGGCCCCGGAAGCCCCGCGAGGTCGGGTGGGTTGCCCGCTTTCACGCGGGTGGTCAACAGGGCGTTGATGTCGCGAGTGCCCTCGTAGCTGATCTTGTTCCCGGTCCGACTTTCCCAGGGCGCAACCATCGCCATGAAGGATTTCTGCTCGCTGCCGCCCCAGGTGGCGATGACGTGAAGCGTTTTCCCGTTCGAACTCCCGGTGCCGGGACCGCACGCCGCCAGTAGTGAAACCAGAACTGCGACCGAAAAAAGGCGCCCCAACCTGGAGCTGTTCATTGCACCCTCCCTGCCTATTTTGCTCGCGCCCCTCAGACCTCGCTTGATAGTAGTCGTCGGCTACTCGTACGTCAAACCTGGGCCGCATGGTTGCGCCCCAATGGCTAACGATTTCTAATAGGTCGGAAGACGATGGCTGGGTCAAATTGGTCAGGTCTGGCAACTCTTCTGGCTGACCTGTCGACGACCTTCCTCTCGCCGCGCCTGGACTGATACGGCTCGCCGCCGGAAGCCGGTGGCTCCGGTAGCTCCGTGTTTCGGGATCGGACCCGTACTCGGCTCAGTCCCCCCAGTATCTTTGAGTGACATCTCCAAGCTCAGGAGTGTTACTTGAGGATGGGGGTCGTGCTGCAAGGGCTCCGGTGTGCGGACACTGCACGCCACAAGCTGGCCCACAGGTGGTCGGCGCGACCGGCAGTAGGAATGCGCGAGGCCCGAGGGGGCTGAAGGGAAGATCGACGGATGGGCAGCCACGTGCTGGGTTTCCAAGAGATCGACCAGACGCAGGTCGCAATCGTTGGCGGCAAGGGCGCGGCCTTAGGCGAGCTTTCACGGATCGAAGGCATTCGCGTGCCGACTGGCTTCTGCGTTACGACGGATGCCTTCCGGCGGATCATGGCGGAAGCGCCGTCCATCGACGAACGGCTCG
>VBGO01000472.1 GCA_005882525.1 Chloroflexota bacterium | reverse complement strand
GAGATTCGGCAGGGCTACGGGTTGGTCCGGCCGGGCGGATGGCCCGCCTGGCCGTGGCGGTGCCAGGCCGGCTCAGCTGCTCAACGTCTCGCATCAGGCTTGATCAAAGCCTGACGCGGTTCGATACCGGCCGATAGGTGCGGCTGGGCGCGCTCGCGGGCACTGCTAGGTGCCCAAAAGGGCATTTCCATTTCTCCCTCTCCGCTTGCGGGGGAGGGCATTTCGATTTCTCCCTCCTCCCCCTGCGGGGGAGGGTGGGGGTCGATGCGTACTCGAATGCGTACCGAATGCGCTCTTTCCCGCCTGTCGGCGCCCTGCCCTCGGCGCGACGCTGGCGCCATCACGCAGGCGGGAGGTGATGGATGACCGGGACGGCGTTTCGTCGAGTCGCAGTTCAGCGCAAGGAGGAAACCCTGTGAAACGTCGATTACTCTTCGCCGCGTTGCTGTGTAGCGCCGCGCTTGCTGCCGCGCCAGCCGTGGCACTGGCCGCCGAATCCTCGGCCCAGATCGCTCCGACCGCCCAGCTCCAGGCCCGCGGTGCCTATATGGTCGCCACCGTGCAGATCACATGCCCGGTCGGGAACACGCTGGGGTTCTACTATCCGACGACCCTATCGATCGAGCAGGCAACGTCCAAGTCGGCGATCGCAACCGGCTATGGGTACGCGCCAGGCGGCGACTGCACCGGTAGCCCCCAGACCTTTGCCATCCCCGTGATGGCGAATGCTCCGGGCCCACCGTTCCGCGTTGGTCCGGCTGCGGCGACCCTGACGGCGTGGACGTGCGATGCCACGTTTAGCTGCGCTCCGTTCGGCGTTGGGCCGGTCACGATCCGAATCGTCCACTGACGCGGCGCGACTTTTGCCCTCCCCCGCTCGCGGGGGAGGGTCGGCTCACCATTTCCCTCCCCCGCTTGCGGGGGGTCGGGGTAGGGGCTCTTTCAGCGGAAGTATTCGCGCATCTGGGCGGTGCAGGCACAGCCGGCGCCACCAAGCCGGGGCAGCGTCCAGGAATCCTCGATCGTCCTCAGCAGGCTGTAGTGAGTCTCCGGCACGCTGGATTTGAATGCTGTCCGGCCCACCCGCGGCATTCGTGCAGCATCCGGCATTTGTGCTCCCCTCATCCCAGGTGATGAACAGCACGCCGCCGTTGCGGTACGCGGCCGAGTTGAGGATCGCCGGAACGTGCTGGCTGAGCCAGCTGTCTCCGGTCGCAATCGAACAGTCGTGCATGTCGCTGCACATGTTGGGCGTGATCCAGACGTAGTTCGCGACCGATCCACCGGCCAGATCGGCCCCCAGCTGGCTGAACGGCACGACGTGGGCGCTGCAGCGGGCGGCATTGGTGCGGATGTCGTTGAAATAGATCCATGGGTTGTGCTTCTGCATGTACGGATACGCGTCGCCCACGAAGCAGGCAGACGGCATGCCCTCCATGTACGCCTTCCAGGTCCGGCCACTGGCTTCGATTTGATCCGCCAGGTTGCCGGCGTTGACCCAGCACGTCGTGCAGTCGCTGGTGATGCCGAAGGTACTCCCGGCCGTCATCGCGAGATAGTTCGGCAGGCTCGGATGGCTGATGCCGTAGTACTGCGTCGCC
>VBGO01000473.1 GCA_005882525.1 Chloroflexota bacterium | reverse complement strand
GCCCGGCGAGCGCCGCGACGGCTGCGTACGTCGGGCTTGGCGGCGAGCTTTTGGCCGGTCCACTCGAGCGGCGTCCGACAACGCTCGCACCAGATATTGATCCCCAGGTTGGGGTGGCCACAGGTTGGGCACGGCACCGCCGTCCCGACCGCGTTCGGCTTCGAGCCCAGCTTCAACATCTCACGCGACGGCCCGCAGGTTCGGACGGTTGAGGAGCCATCCCGACGCGGTATCGACCAATTGCCAGGTACCGACCCAGTGCCGGCTCTGGCCGTCGATGACCTCGACGACGTCGACATAGACGAGGGCAACCCCGCCGCCGTTGCCGAGCACCCGCTCGCCTTGCAGGTTGATCGCTTCGGTCGCGGCGAATCGATGATCGATGTACTCGACTGGTGGGTACTGGGTCTGCATCTGCGGCGTCCAGAGCGCGGCGGCCGCGACGAAGTCACGGCCGGAAACCGCCCAATAGAAACGAGCCACTGTCGCGGCCGGGTCACCGGTCGGTAGCGGGATCTGCCCCGCCTGGGTTTGGTCATCCGGAGGCGTTTGGGCACTCGGAACCGGTTCGGACGGCGGTGGCCCGGATGAAGGCGTGGAGTCCTCATCGGGCGTCGGGGTTGCCTCGGCGGTGGTGCTATCGGCGTTTGGGGTTGTGTCAGGCGTTGGCGCCGGAGCCGATGTCGGCGCGGCCTCGCCCGCCGCAGGCGCAAGCGGCCGAATCGCGGTAGCTAGTGAGGCCGGGGGCGCCGCCCGTCCGACGGCCTGGAACCAGCTCGCGACCGGCAGCGCCAGTGCAATCGCGACGCCCAGCCCGGCGGCGGCGGGCGCCAGCAGGGTCAGAGAGCGTCGCCGCGCCGGACGCCGCGGTTCAGGCGTGGCGGGTCGCGATGGCGGCGCCCAGTCGAGATGGCGCGAGCAGCGCGCACACCAGCTGTCGATCGCGTAGTTCTGCGCGCCGCACCATTGGCAGCGGATCATGCTGGCAGCCTCCTCGAGCCGTGACCGCTTCTATCAGCTGACTTGATAATACGTAGCACAGATCGGGCTCGATGCTCAAGCTCGTCCATTCACGGACATGTCAGCGGCGCTCCGCCCCGCGGCGAGCAGCGTTAAGGTTGGCCAGTGCCGACGCCGGACGCCAGCGCCGCCCTGCCTCTTCCCTTCCAGCTCGACCTTGATCTGACGCTCGGTCTGCTTCAGCGCGGCCCGTCGGATCCGACGATCCGTCTCGGAGAGTGCGAGGTATGGCGGGCTGTTCGCACCCCGGAAGGCCCGGTATCGCTGCGACTCCGGGTCCGAGCAGGGCAGCTCCTCGCCGATGCCTGGGGCGCGGGAGCGGGCTGGATCATCGATCACACGCCCGCGCTGCTCGGATTCGACGATCAGCCGGCGGCATTCCGGCCGGCGAACCGCCTGCTCGCGGACCTGCACCGCCATCACCCCGGGCTGCGCCTCGGCCGGACCGGGCTCGTTTTTGAAGCCCTGCTCCCGACCATAGCCGGCCCCCGGGGAGGCCGGCCTCCTGCTGCCGCCGGCTCCGCAACGAGTGCTCGCCACGCCCTACTGGGCGGTGCACCCCTTTGGCATCGAGCGCCGGCGCTTCGCGGTGATCCAGGCGGCCGCCGCCCGGGCCCGACGACTCGAGGCTACGGCGGACATCGACCCCACCGAGGCACGCCGGCTTCTGACGACCCTACCCGGAATCGGTCCCTGGTCCGCCGCCGAGGTTTCGGTGGTGGCCTATGGCGATCGGGACGTTGTCACCCTGGGCGACTACCACCTGCCTCACCAGGTTGCCTGGGCGCTTGCCGGCGAGACGCGCGGCAGTGATACCCGGATGCTCGAGCTGCTCGAACCATATCGCGGGCATCGAGCTCGGGTCATCCGCCTGTTGACGCTGGGCGGGATCCAGGCCCCGCGCTTTGGGCCGCGTATGCGGCTCCGCCGAATCGCCGCGATCTAGTTGCTGGAAACCGGCGGCGCGGCTAGGACGCTTTCTTCGCCGGTTGGAAGTAGGGGTTGGTGCCCGCGGCGTGGTCGGTGATGTCGATCACCTCGGTGATCTGCGGGACGGCCGCCTTGATCGCCACCTCGATCCCCTGGCGGAGGGTGACGTCGACCTGCGCGCAGCCCTGGCAGCCGCCGCCCAGCTGGACATAGGCGGCGCCACCCCGCACTTCCAGTAGGTCGACAAAACCACCATGAGCCGCGACCGAGGGATTGATCTGCCGGTCGAGGACGTCCTGGATGCGAGCGGCGACTGGATCCCGCCACCCCTCGTTGGGATTGTCTATCCGGAGCGCGCCGCCCATGGCCGACGGATCGAGGTCGATGATCGCTCCCTCCAGCTTGGCGGCGCTGCCGGGCTCGACCAGCAGGCGCAGATCCGGGGTTTCGACCAGGATGTCGGTGGGTGGTGCGTCTTCCGACGCGACGAGATCTAGCTCGTAAACGAACTGCCCGCCCCGCCGGCCGGCGATCGCGATCCGAAGGCACGCATCGGGATGGCCGCTCTTCGACCGGACGGCTTCGATCTTCGCCCTCGCGGCGGGGGTGACCGTGATCGCGGGAGGCATTGCCACATTGTATTCGTGGTCAACTTAAGACGATGGCCCGCGTCCTCCTGCTCATCCCGAGCCGTACCTATCGGACGCATGACTTCATGGCCGCCGCCTCCCGTCTTGGCGTTGAGGTTGTGGTCGGCTCCGAGCATCGGCCGGCGCTGGCCGGCTTGATGGACGATCGCAGCCTTCGGCTCGATTTCCTGAATGTCGAAGTCTCGACCAGGCGAATCATCGACTTCGCGCAGACGCATCCGCTGGCTGCCGTCGTCGCCGTCGACGACGCCGGGACGTTACTTGCCGCGACGGCCGCACAGGCACTCGGACTCCCGCACAACCCGGTCGGTGCCGTCGAGGCCGCCCTCGACAAGGCGCGCATGCGTGAGCGGTTCGCGGCGGCCGGCCTGCCGACGCCGCGCTTTATCACTGCGAATATCGATGAAGACCCGCACGCGGTTGCCCGCAGAGTCCGCTACCCGTGCGTGGTCAAGCCCCTCGACCTCTCCGGGAGCCAGGGCGTGGTCAAGGTCGATCACGCCGGGGCCTTTCCCGCTGTCTTCGCGCGGGTGGCGGCGATCGTGGCCGACTGCCGGCACAACGGGGCGCGCCCCTCGGTCCTGGTCGAAGATTTCATCCCCGGCGAGGAGGTCGCCGTCGAGGCGTTGCTCCGCGGCGGGGTGCTCGAGGTGCTCGCCATCTTCGACAAGCCCGATCCGCTCAACGGGCCCTTCTTCGAGGAAACGATTTATGTGACGCCGTCGCGCCTCGGGAGCGAGCAGCAGGCGGCGATCCATGAGACCACCGCCCGTGCGGCGGGTGCCCTCGGCTTGCGAGACGGCCCGATCCACGCCGAGCTCCGGCTCAACGACGTCGGCATCTGGATGCTCGAGGTCGCGGCCCGGTCCATCGGCGGCCTCTGTTCACGAACGCTCCGCTTCGGCTCGGGCATTTCGCTGGAGGAGCTGATCATCCGGCACGCCGCCAGCCTGCCGATGCCCGCCCACGACCGCGAGCGGGGCGCCGCCGGGGTAATGATGCTGCCGATTCATGAGCGCGGTCGGCTCCGCGCCGTCGAAGGCCAGGCGGCAGCGAAACTGGTGCCCGGCATCGACGGACTGGTAATCACGATTCCCCCGGGTGAGCCACTGGTCCCCCTCCCGGAGGGTGATCGCTACCTCGGTTTCATGTTCGCGCGCGCCGGTTCACCGGCCGCGGTCGAGACCGCGCTGCGGCTGGCGCATGCTGAGCTTCGCGTCGTGACCGATGGCTGAGGGCCGCCCGAGGGTCGTGATCGCCGGCGCCGGCTTCGGTGGCCTCGCCTGCGCCCGCGAGCTCGACGGCGAGCCGGTCGACGTGATCCTGCTGAACCAGCACAACTTTCATCTCTTCAGCCCGCTCCTCTACCAGGTGGCGACCGGGCTGCTGAACCCGAGCGACATCGGCTACCCCCTGCGC
>VBGO01000073.1 GCA_005882525.1 Chloroflexota bacterium | reverse complement strand
GCCCGCCCTACAGCCGATGAAGCCTGGCAGCTGCGGTCCAGGTGTGCTGGGCATCTTCCCCGTCATCCTCGACGAGGAGGGAAAGCCCGTCCCGAAGGGGAGCACAAAGGCCGGCAACATCTGCATCCGCAACCCCTGGCCGGGCATCTTCCAGACGATCTACGGCGATCCGGACCGCTTCGTGTCGACGTACTACCAGAAGTACAACAAGAACAAAAACAGCAAGGACTGGCACGATTGGCCCTATTTCGCGGGCGACGGGGCGTTACAGGCCGAAGACGGCTACTTCCGCATCCTCGGACGCGTCGACGACGTCATCAACGTCGCGGGGCACCGGCTCGGCACCAAGGAGCTCGAATCGGCGGCCCTCACCGTGGATGAGATCGCCGAGGCCGCGGCGGTGCCCGTGATCGATGAAGTGAGGGGCCGAGCGGTGGAGATGTACGTCGCCCTGAAGCCGGGGCAAAAACCGAGCAAGCAGATCGAAGAGAAGGTCTCCGGCGCGATCGACAATTTGATCGGCAAAGTCGCGCGGCCGAAAAGTGTCTGGATCGTCCCGGACATGCCAAAGACCCGATCGGGCAAGATCATGCGCCGGGTGATCGCCGGGATCTCCAATTTCACGAGCCCCGGCGACATTACGACGCTCGCAAATCCGGAGATCGTGGAGACGATCCGGCAGAAGGTCCAGGCGGAGAAGGTCAAGCGCGGCGAGCTTCCGCGCGAACTGACCCCCCAGGAACTGGAGGAGATCAAGAAGTTCGGACAGGCGGAGTAGCGGACCAACGTAGAGCGACCTGATCGAGTCTGATGGCGACAACCCCCGGCGCGATGCCGGGGGTTTCCCTATGTCTTGGCCTGTTGCAGGATCCGGTAGAGCGCGCTGAAGTCGAGGTGGGAGTCGCGCAACTGGTCGAGGCGGTCGCGTAAGGCATAGACGTCCGACTGGAGGCGGTTGATCTCCTCGCCGTGGTCCTGGTTGGTCTCTTCCTGCTGGGCGATCAGCTCGCGCCGGCGACGGGTCTTTTCCGTGATGGAACGCTCGACGGTCTCCCACTGCTCGGAAAGGTCCCGCAGCTGGCGATCGAGCGCGGCCAACTCGCTGGTCAATTCCTGGCGGGAGCTGCTGTCGCCGGTGGTGGTCATCATTCCGATGCGAATGGCATCATACCGGCCCTTCCTTGCGGCGATTGTAACCCGGCGAGCCCAGATCGCCATAGAGCGCTGGCCTGAAGCCGGTGCGCCGGCCCAGATGGGCGGCTAGAATACCTCCTCGTGCCGAGGTAGCTCAGTTGGTAGAGCACATGACTGAAAATCATGGTGTCGCCGGTTCGATTCCGGCCCTCGGCACCAATCTGGGTAGACTCCAATGGTGAGCACCAAGATCTCGAAGAGCGATGCGGAATGGCGTGCCGAGCTGACCCCGGAGCAGTACGAGATCCTGCGGGCGAAGGGGACGGAGCGGCCGTTCACCGGAAAGTACGTCCACACCAAGGCCGACGGCGCCTACTGTTGCGCCGCCTGCGGCGCCGAGCTGTTCAACTCCAAGACGAAGTTCGATTCGGGCACGGGGTGGCCGAGCTTCTACGAGCCGGCCAACCTGGAGGCGGTCGAGCTGCGCACGGATGGCAGCTTCTTCATGCGCCGCACCGAGGTCGTCTGCCGCAACTGCGGCTCGCACCTGGGTCACGTGTTCGACGATGGACCGGACCCGACGGGCCAGCGCTTCTGCATCAACTCTGTGGCGCTAGAGCTGAAGCCCGAGGAGCCCACCTCCTAAACCGACCGTCGCAGCTGGTTGCGATAGATGCGCCGAAGCGCACGCGTCTCGAGGCGATATCCGTGGGCTGGAGGATTTTAGACGAGGGCTGAGGTCAGGCGGCCTTGACGGCGGCGACCAGCTTCGTCAGGGAGTCCTTGGCGTCGCCGAACAGCATGACGGTCTTCGGGTCATAGAGGAGTTCGTTGTCGATGCCGGCGAAGCCGGGACGCATGCTGCGCTTCATGAAGACGATGTTCTTCGCCTGGTCGGCGTTGAGGATTGGCATGCCGTAGATCGGGCTGCCCGGCGAGTTGTGCGCCGCCGGGTTCACGACGTCATTGGCGCCCACCACCAGCGCCACGTCCGCGGACCGGAACTCGTCGTTGATCTGGTCCATTTCCTTGAGCTGTTCGTAGGGGACGTTCGCCTCAGCCAGGAGGACGTTCATATGGCCCGGCATCCGGCCGGCGACCGGATGGATGGCGTACTCGACCTCGACGCCGCGCTTCTCCAGTTCGTCGGCGAGCTCGCGCACGGCGTGCTGCCCCTGGGCGACCGCCAGCCCATAACCCGGGACGATGATGACCTTCCGCGAATAGGCCAGCAGCGTGGCAATGTCCTCCGGCGTCCCGGACCGGACCGATTTCCCTTCGGCGCCGGCGGCGCTGGCCGGTCCGGCGGTAGCCGCGCCAAAGGCGCCGAAGAGGACGTTGCCCAGCGAGCGGCCCATGGCGTCGCTCATCAGCTTGGTGAGCAGCGTGCCCGAGGCGCCGACCAGGGTGCCGGCCACGATCAGGGCAAAGTTACCGAGGACGAACCCGCTGGCGGCGACGGCCAGGCCGGTAAACGCATTCAGCAGGGAAATCACAACTGGCATGTCGGCCCCGCCGATCGGCAGCACGAAGGCGACGCCCAGCACCAGCCCGAGGACCAGAAGCGGAACGAAAATGATCGGCATCGACGCGACCGCAATCAGGTAAACCGCCAGCGCGACGATCGCCAGCGCGAGTGCGCCATTGACGATCTGCTGACCGGGATAGGTGATGGGGGTACCGGTCATCAAGGCCTGCAGCTTGGCGAAGGCGACCAGGCTGCCGGCGAAGGATACGGAGCCGATCACGATGCTGAAGACGCTGGGAAATGCCAAGGCGAATGGCGGGTGCGATCCCTGCAACAACAGCTCGGAGACGGCGACGAGGGCGGCGGCCCCGCCGCCGACGCCGTTGAAGAGCGCCACCATCTGCGGGATGGCCGTCATCTTCACCCGGCGGGCGGCAACCGCCCCAATCGGGACGCCGATCAGGAGGCCGACAATCGTGATCGCGATGCCCGCCTCGGTGAAATGCAGAAGCGGGGCGGTCGCCAGCAACGCGATGACCATGCCGACCGCCGCGATCTGGTTGCCACGGCGAGCGCTTCGCGGCGAGCTCAACTGGATGAGGCCGATGATGAAGAGCACCGCGGCCACGAGGTAGGCGAGCGCGACCGCCAGCGTCATCCGGGTTTCTTCTCTTTTTCGGGCCGCTTTTCCTGTTGCGAGGGGGTTGGGCGACCCTTGAACATCTCCAGCATCCGGTCCGTCACGACAAACCCGCCGACCACGTTGATGGTGGCGAGGACGACGGCGACCAGGCCCAACACGATCTGCAACGGGTCGTGCGCAGTGGCGGCAATCAGGATGGCGCCCACCAGGATGATGCCGTGGATCGCGTTCGTGCCCGACATCAGTGGGGTATGGAGAATGGTCGGCACCTTTGAAATCACTTCGAAGCCGACGAAGATCGCGAGGACGAAGACGGTGAACTCGTTCAGAAGGCCGTTGTCGTTCACCGGCTGGTCGCCTCCACCATCTCCTTGGCGCGGGCGTTCACGATCGCGCCGTCGTGCGTGACGCAGGCGCCCTTCACGACCTCGTCGTTGAAGTCCAGCTTCAGCGCGCCGTCTTTGACGAGCAGTAGCAGCAGGGTCGAGACGTTCTTGCTGTACAGCTGGCTGGCGTGGACCGGCATCGTGCTCGGAAGGTTACGGGTGCCATCGATCGTGACGCCGCCGACCTGGATGATCTTGCCGGCCTCCGTCAGTTCGCAGTTGCCGCCGGTTTCAGCCGCGAGGTCGACGATGACCGAGCCGGCGCGCATCCGGCGAACCATGTCGGCGGTGACGAGGATGGGCGCCTTGCGACCGGGGATGGCGGCGGTCGTGATCACCACATCGGAGGCGGCAACCCGGTCACCGATCAATTCGCGTTGCCGCCGAAGGAAATCCTCGGACTGCTCGCGCGCGTAGCCGCCCGCGCCCTCCTGGGCCTCGAGCGGCAGTTCCAGGAAGGTTGCGCCCAGGCTGTGCACCTCGTCCTTCACCGCCGGCCGGACGTCGTAGGCTTCCACCACCGCGCCCAGGCGACGAGCGGTCGCGATCGCCTGCAGACCGGCGACACCGGCGCCCATCACCAGCACCCGGGCTGGCGCCACCGTGCCGGCGGCGGTCATCAGCAGGGGAAAGAACTTCGGGAGGTGATTGGCGGCGAGGAGGACTGCCTTGTAGCCGGCGATGCCAGCCTGGGAGGAGAGCGCATCCATACTCTGCGCCCGACTGATGCGCGGCACCAGGTCGAGGCTGAAGGCGCTGACTTTGCGTTTCGCCAGCGCGGCGATCACGTCGGCGCTGGTGGCCGGCTGTAAGAAGCTGATGAGCACGGCGCCTTCCCGCAGCCGGCCCACTTCATCCGGGGTAGGTGGCTGGACTTTGAGGACGGCGTCGCCTCCGAGGGCTGTCGCCGCGTCGGTCAGGGTGGCGCCGGCGTCGATGTAGGCTGCATCGCTGAAGAACGCGGATGCCCCGGCGCCGGCCTCGACGGCGACCTGGAGGTTGGCCTTCACCAGCCCGCGAGCCGCTTCCGGGACCAGGGCAACCCGGCGCTCACCGGCCAGGGTCTCCTTTGGAACGCCAACCTTCATGTTGCCCGCGGGATTATACGGGCATCAGGGTTGCCGGCCATCGAGCAAGACGCGGGCCGCCGGCACCTGGCGGGCAAATTCCGCCACGTCGAAGTAGACCCGCTCGCCGGTAAAGAGCCGGTCGCGAACCGGGAAGAAGATGACGACGCGATAGCGTAGCTCGTTGCCGCTGGGCTCGACGCCGAAGAGGGGACCCTCCATCCGGCCGAAGACTTCGGATTCCTCGACGATGCAGTCCTCGGCGTCGATGCGATTCAGGAGTTTGAGCTTGACATTCGGGATGCCGCGCCAGAGACCACGGTAGAACTCGCGCACCTCGTACTCGCAGTCGTCATGCAAGGTGGCGACCAGCCGTTCCAGCTCCCGGCGGTTTTCGGCGCGTGCATGCTCGATCCAGAGCTGGTAATTGGCCTGCGCCAGCGGACTCTGCGCCCGGGTTTCGAAGGGGCTGCTCGGCAGTCCGACCTGCGCCACATAAGAAAGGATAGCAACGGACCGCTGGTAGGATGGGTGCGTTTTGGCCCCGCATCGCGTGACCTTGATCCCCGGTGATGGGGTCGGTCCCGAAGTGAGTGAGGCCACCCGGCGGGTGCTGGAAGCAACCGGTGTGGAGTTCGACTGGGACGTCCAGAATGCCGGCCTCGGCGTCATGGAGAAATACGGCACCCCGATGCCAGACCATGTGCTCGAGTCAATCCGGCGGAACAAGGTCGCCATCAAGGGCCCGTTGACCACACCGATCGGGAAGGGGATCCGGTCGGTCAACGTCGCATTGCGCAAGGAGCTCGATCTCTACGCCCTCGTCCGGCCCTGCAAGAGCTATCCCGGCGTTCGCTCCCGCTACGACAACATCGACCTGATCATCGTGCGCGAGAACACCGAAGACATCTACGCCGGCATCGAGTTCCAGGAGGGAAAACCGGAAACCGAACGGATGATCAAAGAGATCAGTACTGCTACCGGCAGGCCGATCCGGCCCGACTCGGGGCTCAGCATTAAACCAATTTCGGTAACGGCGAGCGCGCGAATCGTCAACTTTGCCTTCAATTACGCCCGCAGCCATGGACGGCGCAAGGTGACTGCCGTGCACAAAGCCAACATCATGAAGTTCACCGATGGGCTCTTCCTGCAGGTCGCCGAGGAGATCGCCAAGGAGCATCCGGACATCCAGTTCAATGACCGAATCGTGGATAACATGTCGATGCAACTGGTCCAGAACCCGCGGGAGTACGACGTCATCGTGATGCCGAACCTCTATGGGGACATCCTTTCGGACCTGGCTGCCGGGCTGGTCGGCGGTCTCGGGCTGGCGCCCGGTGCCAACCTCGGTGACGAGATCGCGCTTTTCGAGGCGACCCACGGCAGCGCCCCCAAGTATGCGGGTATGAACCGGATCAACCCGATGGCGATGATGCTGTCCGGGGTGATGATGCTGCACCATCTCGGTGGCCGAGACCATCCGGGAGGGGCGGGAGGTTACCTACGACATGAAGGCCGATCGCAACGATCCCACCGCGGTCGGCACCAGCCAGGTGACCGATGCGATCGTCGCCCGGCTGGAAAGGGCCCGCACCCCGACAACGATCTAGCGGAATAGATTCGGGCAGGCGCGGGTAGACTTAAAGACAGCATGGCCAGTTATCGCGATATGCTCAAGGGCGTCAAATCGCGGATCCGCGAGGTCGATGTGCGGCAGCTGGATGCCTCGCGCAACGGCGCCTCGACCCCGGTGGTCATCGATGTGCGCGAGCAGGACGAAGTGGAGCAGGGCATTATCCCCGGCGCCGTCCACATTCCCCGCGGCAATCTCGAGTCCCGGATCGAGCAGTACGTCCCGGATTACAACACCCCGGTCGTCGCCTACTGCGCGGCAGGAAACCGATCGGCCTTCGCGGCGGAGACGATGCAGCAGATGGGCTATACGAACGTCACCTCGCTGAAGGGCGGCTTCGGGGCCTGGAAGGACGCCGGCTTCAAGTTCGCCGTCCCGCGCGAGTTGACGCCCGCGCAGCAAAAGCGATACAGCCGCCACGTGCTGATCCCCGAGGTGGGGAAGGAGGGGCAGCTCAAGCTGCTCGATTCCAAGGTCCTGATCATCGGCGCCGGCGGACTCGGGTCACCCGCGGCCTACTACCTGGCCGCCGCCGGTGTGGGCACCCTCGGCATCGTCGATTCCGACGTCGTCGATGAAAGCAACCTGCAGCGCCAGATCCTTCACAACAGCAAGCGGATCGGCCAGCCGAAGGTCGACTCGGCGAAGCAGACGCTCGAAGACCTGAATCCCGACGTCAAGGTCGTTCCCTATCAGCAGCGGCTGACGCGCGAGAACATCATCGAGCTCTTCAAGGACTACGACCTGATCGTCGACGGCAGCGACAACTTCCCGACCCGCTACCTGGTCAACGATGCCAGCGTGCTGCTGAAGAAAACGGTCGTTCACGGCAGCATCTTCCGCTTCGACGGCCAGGTGAGCGTCTTCAAGCCGTTTGAGGGCCCCTGCTACCGCTGCGTCTTTCCCGAGCCTCCGCCGCCGGAGCTGGCGCCGAGCTGCGACGAGGCCGGCACGCTCGGTATCCTGCCCGGCATCATCGGGCTCTTCGAAGCCAATGAGGCCGTCAAGCTGCTGCTCGGGATCGGCGAGCCGCTGATCGGCCGGCTGCTGATGGTCGACGCGCTCACGGACGAGTTTCGGACGCTGCGCCTCAAGCGCGATCCGAAGTGCCCGGTGTGCGGCGAAGGCGCTCATTTCAAGGACTTCGTGGACTACGAAGTCTCGACCGCGATCCCGACGCCGGCCTGATGCCGCCGTCCTCCAACGGCCTCGTTCGCGTGCTCGTGGTGATGGCTCATCCGGATGATGCCGAGTTCGGGGCCGCCGGCACGGTGGCACGCTGGGCGAAAGAGGGTCGCCAGGTCACCTATGTGATCCTGACCGACGGCAACCGTGGGAGCAGCGATCCGACGATGACCGCGGAGCGCCTCGCGCAAATCCGTCATGCCGAGCAGCGGGCGGCGGCGCTGAAGCTGGGCGTCAAGGACGTCTTCTTTCTGGGATACGACGACGGTTCACTGATGCCCACGCTCGATCTTCGCCGGCAAATCACCCGCTGGATCCGACGCACCAAGCCAGATGTGGTGGTCGCACCCGATCCCACCCGGCGCTGGACCGGGCAGCGCTACATCAATCACCCGGACCACCGCGCTGCGGGCGAGGCCACCCTGGACGCGATCATCCCCGGATCCGACACGCGCCTTGTCTTTCCCGAGTTGCTGGACGAAGGTCTGGAGCCGCACCAGGTGAAAGAGATCTACCTGACCGGATCTAACGAGCCCGATGCCTGGGTCGACATCAGCGACACGATCGACCTCAAGATCGAGGCGTTGCGCGAGCACAAGAGCCAGGTGGGCGACTGGTCGGAGCTGGAGCAAACCATCCGGGAGCGCGCAGCCGAGATGGCCACCGGCCAGGCGTTTCCGGTCGCCGAAGGCTTTAAGTACTTCAAACTTCACGAATGAAGGACGGCAAGCCGGACCAGCGACGGGCCTGGCTTGACCTCGAGCGCTTCCGGAATGCGCGGGCTTTTGGCCAGAGCGGCTGCGTCCTCACTCTGGGAATTGCGGCTGTCGGTGTACTCCGTCTGACTCTCCGTCTTTTGCGCTAAGCCGCCGACTCGGCTTGCGGAGCGAACGGATGTTCGCTAAGATGCTCAGGACATGTCGGTCGAGATGGCGCTGGATCGACTTCTCGTTCAGGATGAGTTCCGCCGGCATCTGACGCTCGATCACACCCTGCCGGCCCGGCAGGCCCGCTATGCGGGCTTTCCCGGCGCCCTAGACCCCCGCCTGGGCCAAGCGCTCGCAGCTCGCGGGATCAGCCGGCTCTACACCCACCAGGCGGAGGCGACCGCTCTGGCGCTGGCCGGCACAGACCTCGTGGTCGTGACACCCACCGCTTCCGGCAAGACGGCCTGCTACAACCTGCCGGTCCTGCAGGCGATGCTTCGCGACCCCGAGGCCCGCGCCCTCTATCTCTTTCCCACCAAAGCGCTGGCGCAGGACCAGCTGGCCGAACTCCACGGGCTGGTGGGAGAGCTGAAGGTCGATCTCAAGACCTACACCTATGACGGCGACACACCGGTCAGCGCCCGCCAGGCGATCCGGCAGGCGGGCCACATCGTCGTCACCAACCCGGACATGTTGCACACCGGCGTCCTGCCGCATCACACCCGCTGGGTCAAGCTCTTCGCCAACCTCCGTTACGTCGTGATCGATGAGCTCCACGCCTACCGGGGCGTTTTCGGCAGCCATCTGGCCAACGTGCTGCGCCGCCTCTGGCGAGTCTGTGCCTTCTACGACAGCCACCCGGTGGTGATCTGCTGCTCGGCGACGATCGCCAACCCGAGAGAGCTGGCCGAGCGGCTGACCGGCCGTGCGATGACGCTGGTCGACGACAACGGTGCCCCGAGGGGACCCAAGCGGCTGCTCTTCTACAACCCGCCGGTCGTCAATCGCGAGCTCGGCATCCGCCGCTCGTCCACGCTGGAGAGCCAGCGGATCGCCGAGACATTCCTACGGGCCGGGGTGCAAACGATCGTCTTCGGCCGCACCCGGCTCCAGGTGGAAATCCTGCTCAGCTATCTCCAGCAGTCGCTCGGCAATCGACTCGGGAAGAGCAGCACGATTCGCGGATATCGCGGCGGATACCTCCCCCTGCAGCGGCGCGAGATCGAACATGGGTTGCGCGACGGATCGGTACGGGGCGTGGTCAGCACCAACGCCCTCGAGCTCGGCATCGATATCGGGCACCTCGATGCCGCCGTTCTGTGTGGCTACCCGGGAACGATCGCCAGCGCCTGGCAGCAGATCGGCCGTGCCGGCCGGCGGCGGGGCGCGGCGGCCGCCATCTACGTAGCGTCGAGCAGCCCCCTTGATCAGTATCTCGTCAACCATCCGGAATACTTCCTGGGCAGAGACCCGGAACAGGGCCTGATCGACCCGGACAACTTGCTGATTCTTAGCGCCCACCTCCAGGCAGCGACCTTCGAGTTGCCGCTGTCGAACGGGGAAGCCTTCGGTCAGGCGCCCGTCGCCGAGTTGCTGCGCATCCTGGAGGAGGACGGCGCCGTCCACCAGGCGGGTGACGCCTGGCACTGGAGCGCAGACGCTTTTCCCGCCGAAGGGGTAAGCCTGCGTAGCGCGAATGCGGACAACGTCGTCATCGTCGACGTCACCCGAGGCGCCAGTGTCGTCGGCGAGATGGATCAATTCTCGGCGCCGGTCTTTCTCCACGAGGAGGCCATCTACCTGCACGAAGGCCTCCAGTACCACGTCGACCGTCTCGACTGGGAGGAGAAGAAGGCTTATGTGCGGCCGGTCAAGGTCGACTACTACACGGACGCCAACCTCGCGGTCAGCATCAAGGTGCTCGAGACCCTCCAGAGCCGGCCGTCGGAGCCGCTCGCCGTCCATCACGGTGAGGTGCGGGTCACGGCGCTCCCGACCATCTTCAAAAAGATCCGCTTTCACACGCATGAGAACGTCGGGTCGGGCCCCATCAGCCTGCCCGAGCAGCAGCTGCATACGACCGCGTTCTGGCTCGAGATCCCCACCGAGGTGGCCCGCCAGTTTCCCCGGGCCGCGATGCAGGGCGGGCTGCAGGGGCTGGCCAATGTGATCACCCAGATCGCCTGCCTCTTCTTGATGTGTGATGCCCGTGACCTGGGGGCCTACGCGGAGACGCGCGCGCCGAACACCGGCAGGCCGGCGGTGTTCGTCTACGAGCGCTATCCCGGCGGCGTGGGGATGAGCGCGCGGCTGTTCGAAACAGCAGGGGCGGTGATGGCCGCCGCGCACGACCTGGTGTCCCGGTGCGAGTGCGAGAGTGGATGCCCATCCTGTGTGGGTCCGGCGCTGGAGGTTGGGGAGCAGGGGAAGACGGTCGCGTTGCGCCTCCTCGAGCTGGCCGGGCTCCCTGCCCCGGTGCGGTGACTGCGGATCTCGTTGCACTGCGCGAGCGGATCGCCGCCATCGCGGCGCGCCCCAGGAGTCCCCTCACGGCGCCTTCCCCCGCTCGTGGGGGAGGGCCGGGTGGGAGCGCCGGCTCGGCCGGCCGGCTTCCGGCCAACTGCGTCGAAGAGCCGACACCCTTTGGGCCGGTTGTGGTGCGCCGGGAGTGGTTCCCCGACGACGGTGACCGGGAAGTCGAGGCGCTGTCGAGTTGTCTCGGCTTCGCGCCAGACGATCTGCGCCGCCCGCTCTTCCTCGACACGGAAACGACCGGCCTATCCGGTGGCACCGGTACGGTCGCTTTCCTGGTCGGCCTTGCCTGGCGCAAGGATGAGGGGATGGCGCTCGTGCAGTACTTTCTCGGCGACTTCAATCAGGAACAGGCGTTGCTCTGGGCCGTCGGAAAGTGCGTCCGCGATGCCGGCGTCCTGGTCAGCTACAACGGCCGCAGCTTCGATTGGCCCCTGCTGCAGACCCGCCTCGTCCTGCGGCGGGCGGTGTGGCCGTCGCCGCCCCACCTCGACCTCCTCACGCTGGCCCGCCGAATCTTCCGGCCGCGTTTGCCGGACTGCGCGCTCCAGACCCTCGAGCAGGCGGTCCTTGACTTGCATCGTGCCGACAACCTGCCCGGCAGCCTGATCCCGGGCCGATATTTCGCCTGGCTCCGTAACGGTGATCCGGATGTGCTGGACCCGGTTTTCATTCACAATCGGCAGGACGTGCTGTCGACGGCACTGCTGCTGCCGCGCTTCGAAGCCGTGCTGCGAGGTTCCGACGACCTCCATCCATTGGATCGCTTCGGCCGGGCCCGCTTGATGGAAGCGCGCGGCTTTCTCGACGAGGCGATTCACGACTATTGGCGGCTCTGGCGCCATCGGACTCTGGGGGCGGCCGCGCCCGTGACGAGCGGGGCGGTCGGCTTACGGCTGGCCCGACTGTTGCGACGCGACGGGCGCTGGGAGGAGGCCCGATCGGTTCTGGAGGAATGCTGGCGCACGCAGTCGTATCCCTATGCCGCGGCGATCGAGCTGGCAAAGCTGCTCGAGCACCAGGCTCGGGACCTGAACGCGGCTCGGCGGATCGTGAGTGACGCCTTGCGTCTGCTGGCCCTGGCCGTGGTGCCGAACGCGCAATGGCAGGGGGACCTCGAGCGCCGGCAGCGGCGACTCGACCGACGGTTGGGTTTCGATGAGCGGCGGGCCTTCGCCCTTACTGGCTGAAGCTGTTGGGGCCGTTCGGCGGCAGGTAGGGGAGGGGGTTCGTCGGCTGGCCCCCGTATCGGTACTCGAAGTGAACGTGGGGCCCGGTCGAGTTGCCGGTCGACCCCTCGTACCCGATCAGCTGGCCCTGGTGCACGCTGTCGCCGGCCTTCACCTGGAAGCCGAGCAGGTGGCCGTAGAGCGAGAAGAAGTTGTTGCGGTGGGCGAGGATGATGTAGTTGCCGTAGCCGACGAGTTGCCCGTTGCTGATGCTGGAGTCGGCTGCCACCACGACGCCGTCGTCGGCGGCCAGGATCGGGGTGCCCTGGTTGTAGGCGACGTCGACACCGGTATGGAAGTGCGGATAACCAAATCCGGGCGGCTCGAAGCTCTGGCTGCAGGGGCCGAAGAGAAGGGTGATCGTTCCTTTTTGCAGCGGCCAGATCAACGGGTACTTCGTCGAGTGATTCGCGTTGGCGTTGGGCAGCGTGAAGAGGTTGTGCTGCATCCAGAACTGCGCCTGCTGCCACGCGGCCTGCTCGGCCTCGGCAATCAGTTGGTCTTGCCGGGCGATCTCCATATCCGCAATCCGTTGCGCCAGGGCGGCGGACTGGCCGTTGATGGCGACGAGCTCCCACTTCACCGCGGCGATGCTCTGCCGCAGCTTGTTCTCCAGGTCCTGCTGATGGGCCTGCTGCTTGAGGAGGGCGGCCTTCTGATCGACCAGGTCCGCGCGCTCCTTGTCGGCTTCTTTCTTCTTCGCCTTCACCAGGTCCTGCTGGTTATGCAGTTCGCGGTCAACCTGGTGGATGCGGTCGATCAACCGGTTGGCCAGGTAGGTCAGGTGCTCGATGGCCACCGCCCGGTTGAGGAAGCCCTGGAAGTCTGGGGCGGCCAGCAGCTGCGCAAGCGGATCCGCATTGCTTTTGTAGGCACTGCGGACGAAGCTCGCGTACTGCTCTTTCGTCCTCCGCAGCTCCAGCTGCTCTTGGGCGATCTGGGCATCGAGCGCGGCGATCTGGCGTTCGAGCTCCGCGATCCGGCGCTCGGCGGCGGCGATCCGATCGATCGTCTGGTTGATCGTGTCCCGGGTCTCCTGGAGCTGCTGCATCAGGGCGATCTCCTGCGCTTGGGCTCTCTGGAGGTTGTCCTTGAGCGTGCCCTTCAGCCGGTTGATGGTCTGCAGGCGCGCCTGCGCGTCGGAGATGTCATCAGCCGCCGTCGGCAGGGCGGTGGCGAGCAACAGACTGGCTCCCACGCCGCAGGCCACGAGCAAGCGGAAGGCGGTCCCCCTCAGACCCATCGTGCCAGTGATAGCGCCGCAGCCTTGCGGTCTCCCCTGCGGCGCGGTGACGGAGCCGCGACGCACCGGTTACGCCCAGTTCGCCCCGGCTTCGAATCTGAGGGATCTCAAGATCAGCGGTGGCTATAATGCGTGTCGCAACGCGGGAGTAGCTCAGTTGGTAGAGCGCAACGTTGCCAACGTTGAGGTCGCGAGTTCGAGACTCGTCTCCCGCTTAGATCCATGATGCAGACACCGGTCGGGCTCGGCAAATATCGCGTCGTGGTTTGTTGGCGGTCGCCATTTCTGGCTCTTCTTTTGGCCGCCGTCCTGTCAGGGTGCAGCGGCGCTGCGACCCAGCAGACAGCTCCATCCCCGCTTGCGACGGTCGCCGCCACCCCCCTCGCGTCCCCTCAGATGAGTGAGTGGTTGTCATTCGACGCGGCAAATAGAACCGCGACCTTGACCATCGTGGCCGATGCTCAGGGAACC
>VBGO01000072.1 GCA_005882525.1 Chloroflexota bacterium | reverse complement strand
GCTCGTCGTTCGGGGGGATTGGAGATTTCGAGCGGCAGAGCCCGGGCTACGCGGCGGCCACCGACCGCGTCGACATCCAAATCAGCGGCGGCGCCTCGCACATCGACCTGCGCACCGGCTGACGAAGGATGGCCAACCAGGTCGTGGTGCTGGTGCGCCACGGCGAGACGGAGTGGAGTCGCGACGGCCGTCATACCGGCAAGACCGATATCCCCCTGACCGACGGCGGGCGCCGCCAGGCGAAGGCGCTGGGTGCCGAGCTGAGCGCCTGGCAGTTTGCCCTGGTCCTGACCAGCCCGCTGGCGCGCGCCCGCGATACCTGCACGCTGGCGGGCTATGGGAAGGACGCGCACGTGCGGCCGGAGTTGGTGGAGTGGGACTACGGCCGCTACGAGGGGCTCACCTCCAAGCAGATTGCCGTCACCAATCCGGAGTGGTCGCTCTGGCGCGACGGTGGGCCCGGGGGCGAGAAGGCGGCGGATGTCGGGCGCCGGGTCGATCGCGTGATCGCTGAAGTCCGTGGCGTCGACGGCGACGTGCTGATCTTTGCCCACGGACACGTGTTGCGGGTGCTGGCCTCCCGCTGGCTCGGCGAGGCACCCGAAGACGGCCGGCACTATTCGCTGCAGACTGCCGCCGTCAGCGTCCTGGGCTCCGAACATCGGGACCCCGTCATCCGCCACTGGAATCAGACGCCCGCCTCCGGAGCACAGGACGGCTAGCCGCCCTGACGTGGACCGGGCGTCATCTGCTACGGTGACGGACAGGACGCCCCGTTCGCCCAGGGAAGGAGGGAAGCGAGATGGGACTCTTTTCGGTGCGTGGCCGACTGACTCGGTCGTCCGGCTACCGGTCGCCGATTCGACTCCATTCCGAATACAGCCTGGCGGCGCTCGCCCGTGGCATGGGCGCGCTCCCGCAGCGGCTGCGGGTGGCCCTGGTCGCGGCCACCAATGACGCCCGGATCGTGGCCGTGTTGCTGGTCCTCGCCGCGGTTGCGCTCGGCTTCGAAATGGCGGCCAGCTTCCATTTGATATAAGCGTCCCCTATCGCACCAATCGCCAGAAACGATTGGACTTGATGACGAATTAGTTGATAGAGTTGCTGGCATGATTACGGTGGAAGGGCGAAGCATCCAGGCGCGCGAATACGACGACTACATGCCATGCCGGGCCGAGATCGCCGAATGCGGCTGTCCGGACGACTGCGAACGCGATCACGGCAACGAATAACTTCTGACGCCATGTCCAGGGTCGCCATGCCGCATACCAGCCAGCTCGTCCCGAGCCCGCTGCTGCCGGACGGCTTCACGCTGCCGGCGTCGCGCTTCGTGCACCCCAGCACCCGCATGCGCGAGCTGCTCGCGACCGAGCCATTCCTCTTCGGCCCGGGCGTCTACGATCCGATGGGGGCCGAGCTGGTCATGTACTACGGCTTCAAGGCCGTCTACTTCAGCGGCTACTCCTTCGCCATCGGGCACCTCGGCACGACGGACATGGACCTCTATTCCAGCGTCGAAATCGCCGACGCGGCCCGCCGCACGGTCAGCGCATTGCGCAAGTTCCAGCTGACGATGGCCGTGGGGGAGCCGGAGAAGGGGATCGCCCCAAAGCATCTCGATATCCCACCGGTGATCGTTGACATGGACGGCGGCTACGGCAACATCTTCAATGTGCAGCGCACCACCGAGCTCTATGTGGGGGCCGGCGTGGCCGCGACGCACATCGAAGACCAGGTCCTGCCCAAGCGTTGCGGGCACATCGGCGGTAAGGCCCTGATCCCGGTCAACGAGATGGTGGGCAAACTGCGCATGGCGCGGGCGGTCGCCGACGACCTCGGGAATCGCGACTTCGTGATCATCGCCCGGACCGACGGGCTGAGCGCGGTCGACGCGCCCGAGTCGTTGCGGCACATGGAACTGGCCGTCGACCGCGGTCTCCGCTATCTGGAGAGCGGCATTCCGGACCTGCTCTGGTGCGAGTTTCCCACCTCCGAACGCCAGGCGGTGGAGACCTTCACCGAGCAGATCCGCAAGCGATTCCCGCAAGCGCGTTTCGCCTTCAACTGGTCGTCGTCGTTCAAGTGGTTCAAAGAACCTGATCCCATGACCTTTGCCGAGCTCGGCGAGATGGGCGTCAAGTTCATCTTCATCACGCTCGGCGCGCAGCACGCCGAAGGCTACGGGCTGAGCGCGTTGCTCCAGGCGATGTCAAGGGATCAGCAGGACGGCTACATCGCGCTGCAGCGCAAGGAGTTCGAGCCGGGCCAGGACTTTCCAACCCGCAGTCATCACTTTTTCTCGGGCGTGCCCTACCACCACCTCGTGGGCAAGGCATACGACGCGGCTCGCATGGGTAAGGAATTCGTCGAGGAGCTACCCGAAGACCGGGTCGTCTAACCCCCACCCTGCCCTCCCCCCGAGGGGGAGGGGGGACTCGTGAGATCCGACTCGCGGACGAGGTTCAAGAAGGCCGCCACGGTCCCGGAGGGACGGGTCTGGTCGCGGCGGCGGATCAGCACGATCTTTTGCGACATGGCGGGCGCGTCCGTCACCGTCACCTGGGTGAGGGTCTTCGCCGCAAGCTCGCCCGCGACGGCCGTCCGAGGGAGCAGCGCGATGCCGAGCCGGCGCTCCACCATCTTCTTGGCCGACTCGATGTTGTCGAGCTCCATCACCTCTCGGGGCGTCACCCCCAGGCTGAGAAAGAAGGACTGCGTCAGCTCGTAGTAGCTCGACGTCCGGTCGAAGAAGATCAGCCGCTCCGAGGCAACGTCTGCGATGCCGACGTCCGAGCGCCCGGCGAACGCGTGGCCCGGCGGCACCACCAGCACCAGCGCCTCTTCGTAGAGGGGGATGGATTCGATCTCGGGGTGGCGCATTGCCCGCACCATCGCCAGCTGGACCTCTTCGCGAAGCAGCATCTGCAAGACGTCCTCCGAATGTCCCGTCCGAACGGCGACCTCGATTCGAGGGTAGGCGGCCGCAAACCGCTGGAGAAGCGCCGGCAGCACGTAGGTGCTGACGGCGGGCGCGGCCCCGAGCACCAGCCGGCCGGCCGACGCGGAGCGGGCGTCGCTGAGCGCCTGGCGGCCGTCGCGGACCGCACGGATGGCGCGCTCGGCGTAGGGCAGAAAGGCCCGGCCGGCATCCGTCAGACGCATGCCCCGGCGGGTGCGGGCAAAGAGCGGCTCGCCGAGCTCACGCTCGAGGGCGTGCAGGCGGGCGGTCAGGGTTGGCTGAGTCACGAACATCGCCTCCGCCGCCCGGCTGACGTTCCCGCGGCGGGCGACTTCCAGGAATCCCTCGACCTGGGCGAGCAGCATGCCCTAGCTATAGACGCTTTCTATAGCGACGTCAATAGGGTGAGCCCGCGGCCGATGGCCGGCTATTCGGGCTTGGGCGGTGGCTCCTGGTAATCCGCGTCCGAGGCCGGCTGGCCCTCGACCCAGGTCTCGCTCGCCGGCGGCACTTCGGGCTTGGTCGGCTCGTCCTCTTTTGATGATTCCACCCTCTTATCCTGCCGCATGACGGCTGTCATACGGAAGACCTGACCGCTGCGACTGGCGGGCCCGCCTTTTCCGCGATAGCCTGCAGCGGTTCAAGGAGGAGCCATGGAAATCATTCGAAATCTCACGCGGCGCAAGCTGCGCAACATCCTGACCATCAGCGGCATCGTGATCGGTGTGCTGGCGCTGGTCACGATGGGCGCGATGGCCGAAAAATTCAATGCCCTGATCGATGGCGGCGTTGCCTATTTCGGGTCCAACATCCAGGTGACAGCCGCCGGAGCGAGCGCATTCGGCGGGAGCAGTGTGCTGCCGATAACCACGGTCAGCCAGGTCGAACACGTCAGCGGCGTCGCGGCCGCATTTGGCGAGATCCAGGTCCAGGCCAAACCGGGATCGGTCCAGACCGTTTCCTTTGGCCTGCCGGACTACATCACGTCCTACGACCCGCGGGCCAACGCGTACTCAGCCGTCAAGACGAGCCTGGCGCAGGGCCGCGACGTGACCTCCTCCGGGGAAGTCGTTCTGGGCTCGGATTTCGCCCACGAGTTCAGCAAGAATGCCGGCAGCACCATCGACTTGCCGATCCGGCCATCTGATGCCAAGGCCGAGTTCGTCAACCACACCTTCACCGTGGTCGGGGTGCTAGCGAAGACCCAGACCGGCCCCGACACGGGCGCCTTCATCAACCTTCAGGACGCCCAGATGCTGCTCAAGGACAGCCTGCCGGCCGCGATTCGGGACCGGATCGACACCAGCACGCTGGTCACGGGCATGACCGTCTACGGCAAGCCTGGGATCAATCTGGACAATTTGTCGGACGCCATCAATAACCAGGTCAGCGGTGTCAAAGCGGTCAAGCCCAGCACGATCGTCGATAGCTTCAAGTCGGGCGGTGCCCTCTTCACAGCCATCACGACGGGCGCCGCGCTATTGGCGTTGGTCGTGGGCGGCCTGTCCGTCATCAACACCATGCTGATGGCGGTCACCGAACGGGTTCGGGAGATTGGGCTCAAGAAAGCCGTCGGTGCCCGCACGCGTCATATCCTGCGCGAATACCTGGTCGAGGCCACCGTGATCGGCGCGATCGGCGGCACCATCGGGCTGCTGCTCGGCTGGGGAATCACCACCCTGGTCAATGCGGCGACGGCGGCATCGAACCTCAGTCTCTTCCTGGTTTCGTGGCGCCTGGTGATCGTCGCGCTTCTGTTCTCTGTCGGGCTCGGCGCCGTGGCCGGCATCATCCCCGCGCTTCGCGCCTCCCGGATGGATCCGGTGCGCGCGCTGCGGGCGGCGTAGGAGGAATTCAAATGGCAAGCATCGAACTGAGCGACCTGACCAAGCATTACAAGCAGGCTGCGACCACCGTCAAGGCGGTGGACGGCCTCAACCTCACCATCGAGGCCGGCGAGTTCGTTTCGATCGTCGGCCGCTCCGGGAGTGGCAAGACCACGACCCTCGACCTCCTCGGTCTGCTGCTTCGGCCGACCAGCGGACAGATCGTGCTCGATGGGGTGGACACGGGCAAGCTCCGCGACGGCGCGCGGGCCGACCTTCGCGGCAAGAAACTCGGCTTCGTCTTTCAGGACTTCAACCTCCTGCCGGGCCTGAACGCCATCCAGAACGTGATGCTGCCGCTGCGGTACCACAAGAACGGAAAGGATGGCAAGGCGCGCGCCGCGGCACTGCTGGACGAAGTCGGTCTGAAGGACCGCATGGATCACCGGCCCGACCAGCTCTCGGGTGGCGAGCAGCAGCGAGTCGCGATCGCTCGCGCCCTGATCAACCGGCCGTCGCTGGTCCTCGGCGACGAGCCAACCGGCGAAGTTGACAGCGAGACCAGCCAGCAGATCGTCGGCTTGATGCGGCGGATGAACCGTGAGCACGGCGTGACGTTCATCCTGGTGACCCACGACATGGACGTCGCCAATCAGACCGACCGGGTCATCCGGCTCAAGGACGGCAAGGTCCTCTCGGATATGCGGGCCAAGACCGAGCAGACGTTCCTCACCAGTATCGACTTACAGGGAGTGATCGCCTAGGCTGGGATGCGATGGCGCTGAACCCCCGATGGATCAAGCTGGGCCGCCTCTTCATGGTGGCCTGGCTTTCCTTTTTTATCTACCCGGTCGCCGCCCTGCTGATGGACCGCTTCGATCGCGACACCCGGGTGATCGGCCTCGGGCTTCTCCTGGCGCTGGCCTTGATCTGGGCGTGGTTCTGGCTGCGCGTCGCCGGGGGCCCCGACAGGCGACTCGCGGTACCGGCGGTGATTGCTTCCACCGTGTTGCTGATCGTGTTTACGTTGCGCACGCCTCCCCAGTACGGCAGCCTGTTCCTGTACGCGGTGATCATGGCGGGAGCCGCGTTCAACTGGCGCATCGGCCTGCCCACGGTGTTCGTGTTGTCGGTGCTGGCCGGCGCGGTGGAGCTCGCCCGCGGGGAGTCGATTACCAACAGTACAGGTCAGCTCCTCAATGAGCTGCTCGTCGGGGTGTCCGCGGTTGCCGGACGGCTATTGATCCAGGCCAATCAACAGTTGTCGATGGCTCGCGAGCAGATCGGGCGGCTTGCCGTCGGGGAAGAGCGGCTGCGCTTCGCCCGCGACCTGCATGATCTCCTCGGGCACAGCCTGTCGGTCATCGCGCTGAAGAGCGAGTTGGCCGGGCGGCTGATCCAGACCACCCCCGGTCTGGCGGCTCACGAGGTCGAAGACATCGAGAAGGTGGCTCGCGACGCGCTGCGCGAGGTTCGCGAGGTGGTGGCCGGCTATCGCCAGCCGACGCTTGCCGCCGAGCTGGCCGGCGCTGGTGAGGCGCTGACGGCGGCCGGCATCGAATTTCGCGTCGATCAGGACCACGCCGCGCTCCCGCCAGCCGTCGAGGCCGTCCTCGCCTGGGCCGTGCGCGAAGGTGTCACGAACGTGATGCGTCACAGCCAGGCCAAGCGTTGCGCGATCCGGATCATCAACCAGGACGGCCATGCCACCG
>VBGO01000071.1 GCA_005882525.1 Chloroflexota bacterium | reverse complement strand
AGCCCGACGTGGCCCTGCTCGACATCGAGATGCCAGGCGGCGACGGCATCACCGTAGCCGGGGAATTGCGCAAGGAACTCCCGTCATGCCGAACGCTGATCCTGACGACCTTCGGGCGGCCTGGCTTCCTGCGCCGCGCCATGGAGAGCGGCGTATCGGGATTCATGCTCAAGGACGCGCCCGCCCACGAGCTGGCGCTCGCGATCCGGCGGACGATGGCGGGCGAGCGCGTGGTCGATCCCGGATTGGCCGCGGCCGCGTTGAGCGCTGGAGTCAGCCCGCTCTCCGAACGCGAGCGCGAGGTGCTGGTCGCCGGCCGCGACGGTGCCGGGATTGCCGAAATCGCCAGGGCGCTGTTCCTCTCCGAAGGTACCGTGCGCAACTACCTCTC
>VBGO01000070.1 GCA_005882525.1 Chloroflexota bacterium | reverse complement strand
CCAGGATGAGAGCATGGACGGGGACCGCCAGAATCCAGTTTCCCGCATACGTATTACGTTTGAGATCCCGATCCGAACATGCGCCTGGCTGAGTGTAACGGGTCGGTGGCAGGAGGCTGGAAGCCTGTGGACGCTGCGTTGCTAGCCTAGAAGAGGGCGACTCAAGGGCGCCACGAGGCCAAGCTCGTGTTAGTCTTGTAGTATCACTTTTTCTTCCCATGCGCTGTCCCTATCTCGAGCAGATCCTGCGTAAGCGCCAGGCCTTCCTCAAGGTCTTCCAGGCGGACTGCCACGTGGACCGAAAGGTCCACCGGTTCCATGGGATCGTGAAGTGGCCGGCCCCCCCTTGCCTGGGGAAGATGGCCACCTGCGCGCTCTACCAGGAGGCGCGGGCCAGTGAAGACCTGCGGCTTCGCCGCCTCATCGACTGAGCCGCGGTCCAACTGAGATTAAGATCGGGCGTGTGAGCCCGGACGTCATCGTTATCGGTGCGGGGGCCATCGGCACCTCGATCGCCTATCAGCTGGCGAAGGCCGGAGCGACCGTGATGGTTTTCGAACGCGGCCACGTCGGCGACGAGGCCACCGGGGCTTCGGCCGGCATGATCCAGATCAATCCGGACCGCTCGACCCCGCCGCCCCTGTCCAGCCTCGAGCGGGAGAGCGCCCGGCTGTTCCCGGCGCTGGCCACGGAGCTACTGGATCGTACCGGCATGGACATCGGCTATCGAGCCGCCCCATTGCTCCACGTGGCCCTGGAGGAAGGCGAGGAGTCCCGGCTGCGGGCGCACCGTGCCTGGCAGGTCGACCACGGGATGACAGTCGCCTGGCTCGATGGCCCGGCGGTCCTCGATCTCGAGCCGACCCTGAACCCGACCATCCGAGCGGCGCTGTACTACCCGGACGATCACCAGCTCCTGCCGCTGAGCTTCGCGCAAGCGCTCACCCGGGCCGCCGTCGACCTGGGGGCGGTCCTGCGAGAGGGCGCCAACATCGACCGGCTTCTGACGGATGGCGACCGGGTGGTCGGCGTGGCGATCGGCGGTGACGCCGTTCATGCCGGCGAGGTCGTGATTGCGAACGGCGCCTGGGCGTCCTCCTGGTCGGAGGCGCTGCATACCCCGATCCCGGTTCGACCCGTGCGGGGTCAGATGGTGGCGCTCCGGACAACCGGGACCGGGCTGCGGAACGTGGTCAGCTCCGCCGACGGCTACCTGCTGAGCAAGCCCGACGGATCGACCTATGTGGGGACGACCGTCGAGGAGGCAGGATACGACTCACGTCCAACGGCGAGCGGCATCGCCGGCCTGCTGGCGCTGGTCCCTCGACTCGTGCCCCGCCTGGCCGACGCCACCTTCATTGATGCCTGGGCCGGGCTCCGGCCGGGGACGTCGGACGGACTCCCGCTCCTCGGCCGGCTCCCCGGATGGAACGGGGTGACGCTCGCCGCCGGTCACTTCCGGGACGGCATCCTGCTGGCGCCGATCACCGGCGAGCTCCTGGCCGACCTTCTCGCGCGCCGCCGGCCTCGCCTGCCCCTCGAGGCCTTCGACCCCGGTCGGTTCCTCGTCCGTGCCGCCTGAGATTCCTCGCGCCTTTGCCCGGCGCGCCGACGGATTTCGCCACGCGGTAGCCGGCGGGTTGTGGCTTGCTCCGCTCGTTTACCTGGAACACGCGCGCTTTGGGGCCGGCTGGTACGGCAAGGTGGTCAGCTCCGACCCGGAGCGGCTGCTGGCCTGGGCGGTCAGCAAGGCGATCCCGCGGCGCGCGCTCGAGGTCAAGTCGTTGCCCGACCTCGACATGCCCCGCAAAGGCCGCCGCCGCCTTCCGGGCTATCACATCGATCTGTGGGGCGCGCGACTGGCGCTGGCTTACGATCCCGCAACGCTGGCGGCGGCCCGCCGGCGGTCAGTAGCGCTCGACCGCCTTGAGCCCGGAGCCGGTGATGATCACGACGGCGCCGGCGGGAAGGTTCAGCACCCGCGCGCCGGCGATCGCCGCCGCTGAGGTCGGCTCCATCAGCAGGCCGGCCGCGGCGGCCTGGCGCCAGGCCCGCTCGATGGCATCCTCCGAGACCGCGATCCAGCGGCCACCGCTGTAGCGGACGGCGGCATAACTCCGTTCGGCACGCGTCGGCTCGGGGATGCGGATCCCGTCCGCGATCGACGCTTGCCGAACCACCGGGGCCGGCCGTCCGATCGGTGCGCCGCGGACCAGCGGCGCGCACGCTTCCGACTGGACCCCGTGCAGTCTCGGCGCCCGCTCCATCCGGCCGGCGGCCACCAGGTCGGCGAAGCCCATCGCCATCCCGATCAGCACCGTCCCATGGCCGACCGGCGTGATCACGTCGTGCAGCTGCTCGCCGAGCTCCTCGAACAGTTCGAAGGCGATCGTCTTGGTTCCCTCGAGGAAGGCGTCGTCGCGCGCGTGGCCGGCGTCATACGCCTCTCTGGCGGCCGCCACCGCAGCCTCGGTGACGGCCGAGCGCGGTCCCGACACTTTGATGAGTTCCGCCCCCAGCACCTGAATCGCGCGAGCTTTCACCGCAACGATGTCGTCCGGCGCGAAGATGCGTGCCCCAAGGCCGGCGGCGGCGGCATAGGCGGCGATCGCCGTGCCGGCGTTGCCAGATGAGTCTTCGATGACGACCTGCGCGCCGGCGGCGCGGGCCGCCGTGATGGCGGTGGCCGCCCCGCGGTCCTTGAATGATCCGGTTGGCGAGATGCCCTCCAGCTTCAGCAGCAATTTGTCGTAGGGCACGATCGGGGTCGCACCTTCGCCAAGCGTCACTGGATCGCCACCAATCGCGAGGTCGGCACGATAGCGCCAGAGGCCACGACCCGACCATGTTCCGGTCTCCGCCGGCTGAGCCACTAGAGGACTTTCGCCAGCGCGGTGTCGAGGAAGTCCTTCGTCAGCGGAAACGGCTCGTAGCTGCTGACCGTGCCGTCGCGCGCCACCAGGACACTGACGGGCAGCCCGGTGCTGCGCAGTGCGACGCCGTAGGCGTTGGCGACGCGGCCGTCGGGGTCGAGAAACGGCGCGGGTTGCAGCGCGAAGCTGCTCCAGAACTTGCGGACCGTGCTGGCCGACTCATCGCCGAAATTGATCGCAACCACCGAGAAACCCTCCGCGCGATGCGCCAGGTACTCATCGCGAATCAACGGCAGCTCATCACGGCAGGGCACGCACCAGGTCGCCCAGAAGCTGATCAGGACCGGCTTTCCCTGGAGGCTGGAAAGGGAGACCGAATGCCCGTCGACATCTTTGAGCGTGAAGGCTGGTGCCGGCTTGCCCACCTGCACCGGCCCATTGGCGGCTGGCGTCGGATTACCCGTTTCGAAATGCGAGTCGAACGGCGTGGTCACGGCGACGACCGGGAAGAAATCGTTGAACACCGTCAGGCGGTTGGAGAAGATCAGCAGGCCCATCCCGATCAGGAAGACGGCGGCGACGGCGTTGAGGACCGCGTAGGCGCCGCGCGCCCTGACGATCAAGCGGCTCACCATGCCGGACAGGCCGGCTGCGATCAGGAACGGTAGGCCCAGACCCGCTGAGTAGACGGCCAGCAGCAGCGCGCCCTGGGCAGCGGTCCCACTGCCGCCGGCACGGAGCAGGATGGCGGCGAGGATCGGGCCGACGCAGGGGGTCCAGCCGATGGCGAAGGCGAGGCCGATCACGTACGACGCCCACGGAGCGCGCGGCAACCGGTGGGCGATGTCGAAGCGCTTTTCACCCATCAGGCCGGGAATACGGCCCATCGTCAGCAGCGCGATCCCAATCAAGACCAGCGCCGCGCCCGCGATTTGCAGCAGCAGCGGCCGGTAGGCTTTCAAGTCGGCCCCGATCAGGCCAAAGGACGCCCCCAGGGCCACGAAAGCGGTGGCGAAGCCCGCGACGAAGAGCGCGGCTTTCCCCAGGACGTTGAGCTGCTGGCGAACGGTGGTCTCGGTGCCGGTCGCGGCTGCGCCCATGTAGGCGACATAGGCGGGCACCAGCGGCAACACGCAGGTGGAGGCGAACGACAACAGGCCGGCGAGGAACGCCAGGGCCAGGTCGACGATCATTCAGCCGGCTTAGGCTTCTCGGTGCCGAGCTGGCGGACCCAATCGCGCAGGCGCGCGGGTGCGTCGTCGGTGCAGCATTCTTTGCGGACCAAACGCTTCATCTCCGCCTGGAAGTCGAAGACCTGCTCGCAGGGTGGACAGTCGTCCAGGTGCGCCTTGACTTTTCGGACCTCGGTTTCGCTCAGCTCGCGGTCGATGTAAGTCGAGAGCCGGCGCATCGTCTGTTCGCAGTGATCGCCCATCAGTGCGCCCCCACCGCCAGCGACGGTGCCTTCGGCCGACCGGAGTACTCCCAGAGTTTCTTCTGCAGCGCCTGCCGCCCCCGGTGCAGCCGAGACATCACGGTGCCGATCTTGATGTCGAGGATGGATGCGACCTCTTTATAGGAGAAGTCCTCGACGTCGACCAGCACCACCACCATTCGCATCGGGATGGGCAGCTCCTCGAGTGCGCGCTTGACCTCGTCACCAAAGCCGCGGTCCACGATGATCTCCTCCGGCGACATGAGATGGACCGGCATGCCGTCGCGGCGGAGCTGGTCGTAGATCGAGAAGTCCGTTCCGGGCTGATCGATCGGATCCTCCAGCGCCGGCCGCTTGCGAAGCCGGTTGCGAAAGACATTGGTCATGATGGTAAACAGCCATGCCTTTTCGTTCGTGCCCGGCTTGAAGCGGTTTCTGTATCGGTAGGCTCGCAAATAGGTTTCTTGCACCAGGTCCTCGGCATCCTCTGGCTTCCTCGTGAGGCGCAACGCGCTTCGATATAGCGCATCGATGTGCCGCTCGAAAAGCGCAAAGTCGCTACTCATGCCAACGCCCCGCTGGTCCATTCTATTCCGCCGTATTCGGCGGTCGCCGTGACGTCAGCTTGGGCCCGGACCGCCACCGGGGTTGGGGGCGCCGCCCGGATTCGGCGGACCACCGGGCCGCTGACCGCGGCCGCGGCCGCGACCCCGGCGCCGCCGTCGGCGCGGGAATTCTCCTTCGCTGGTAGGGGGAGTCCCCGGGATTTCTCCTTCCCCCTTTGGGGCAGGGCCGGGTCGCGGATTGGCTCGCCGAGAGCCTGAGCGCCGGTCGCGGCTTCGCGCTTGTCCCGGAGATCCCGGCTGGCGCGGCGGCCGCTGCGGACGGGGCGACCCGGGCTGAGCCTGGGCTTGTCCGGGTGATGGCGCCTGGCCGGGCTGACTGGCGGATGCAGTGCGGCCGCCACCGCGACGTCGAGGCCGGCCGCGACGCGGCTCGTCGGATGGTTGCGGCCGCGAGCCTTCGGTGCGCGCGCGCTCCGGGCGGGGCGCCGGGGCCGCGGGGACGATCCGGGCCAGGCCGCGTGGCCGCCGCCGCCGGCCGGGCTGCTCGCGGGGGCGCGCATCCTGCTGCTTGACCCGATCCTCGAACTCGGCCAGCCATTCTTCCATCGGCCGCTTGACCTGCGGGCGGGGCGCGCGCGGCTCCTCCGGCCAGATGCGTGGTCGATCCGGGCGGATGGCTTCGGGTGGCGGATCGGCGTCGGTCGGCTCGGGTTGGACGGCGATCTCAGGCGGAAGTTCCGACATCTGCCGAGATCTTAACGGGGGCCTCAAGGATCGCCGGGCTGGGCCGTTCCCAGGCGAGCAGGAATCGACGCCGGAAGCGGTCGAGAGCCCGAATCACGGCCCCACCCACGACGGCGGTCAACAGCAGGTTGCCGGCTGCCCGGAAGCTGTCATATACGAGGGAGGTCGCCAGGTAGAAACCCCCGAACCGGTGGAGCAGGCTGCCGAGCCCGATCCCCGGCGCCCAACTCAGGGGCGATGACCCGGAGGCCAGCAGCAGCGGCCATTCCCAGAGGTCCAGCAGAATCCCGTAGGCGAAGCCGGCGGCGCCGCCGTAAAGGCAAAGCACGGCGATGGCGCTTCGGGACGTGGAGCGGCGCGCCATCCGGCCAAGGTACCCGGCGCCCATGCCGACCCAGCCCGCCGCCAGCATCTGATAGGGGAGCCACGGGCCCAGGCCTGCCGTGAGCACGGCCGACAGGAGCAACGTCAAGGCGCCGCTGGCAAAGCCGAAGCTTGGCCCCATCACGAAACCGCCCGCAATGATCAGGAGGAAGATGGGGGAAAAGCCGAGCAGCCCGACGACGATGACCAGTCGAAGCGTGGCATCGATCGCGACCAGTGCCGCCAGCACCGCCAGCAACCGCGTCGACAGGCGATGCGTTTGGAGGGCGACCCCCAGGACGACCAACGCGGAGACCGCGACCAGGGCGCTGAACAGTGCGACCGGCTGCGGAAACCCGGGCCCGAGCAAGAGGGGGGCGATGAAGAGGGCGAGCCCGGCGCCGGTCAGACCGAGCAACACCAGGTCTTCGGCACGTGCGGCAAACCACCGGCTCAGAGCGGCACCTCCTCCGCCAGCAGCCAGCCGCCACCGACCAGCTTGCTGATCTGGGTGGCAAAAACGAGGGAGTCGCTCAGCACCGCGCCAGGTGGACCATCCGCGTAGATTTCGCCGTCCGCCATCAGCAGGACCCGGTGGGCGCTGCGCGCCGCCCACTCCACGTCGTGCGTCGCGACCAGAATACTGGCGCCGGCGCCAGCGCGCGTCCGCAGGTAGGCGCTGAGCGCTCGCTTCACCGAGGGATCAAGCCCGCGCGTGGGTTCGTCGAGGAGCAGGAGATCGGCCCGCGCGCCCATCAGCGCGATCGCCAGTTGCTGGCGCTCCCCGGAGCTCAAGTCGCGCGGGTAGCGATGAAGCCAGGTCCGGAACGGAGCGACGATCGCGGCGGACTGGCCCACCAACTCGTCCCCGACGGTTGGCGCGAACAGCAACGAATCGGCATCCTGCGGCACGTAGGCGGCCGCGGCGTCATGGGTGACGGTGCCGCGCTGCGGCCGCAACAGGCCGGCGATCAGCTTCAAGAGCGTCGTCTTACCCGACCCATTTCGACCCATCAGCGCCGTGACCTGGGCCCGACGAAGGATCAGCGACACTCCCTGCACGGCCGGCACGCCCTGATAGCGGTGATCCAACCCGTCGACCCGGCAGAGGATCGGGCCCTGCCCGTCGACGGGCGTAGGGTTGGCCCGGGTGCCGGGCAGGCGTTGCGCATGGACGCGAGCATCACGTAGTCCCAGGGGGATGGGCGTCCAGCCCGCCCGGAGCGCCAGGTCGACGACGGGTGGTCGGGCTCCGCCTTCCGCCAGCGCGGCTCGCGGCGGCTGATCGCGCAGCGTTCCGGCCTCGAGCGTCCAGACCCGATCGACGAACGGCGCGATGCGCTCGACCCGATGTTCGGCGATGACCGTCGTCATGCCGAGCTCGGCAACCAGTCGCAGGACGACCTGCAGCACGTCCTCGGCGGCCTGCGGGTCGAGCTGGGAGGTCGGCACGCGTTGCCGTTCCCCGCCCGACAGGGTGTCGATGCGGCGGCGCCGGAGCGGGTTGATGCCGACCTGGTCGATCACTTCCTCGATACGCTTGCGCATCAGCGGCCGCGCCAGCCCAAGGTTCTCGAGACCAAAGGCGAGCTCGGCCTCGACGTCCTCGAGGACGAACTGCGCATCTGGATGTTGAAAGACGAAGCCGATGTGCGTTCCGAGCTGACGTGGAGGATGCGCCCGGGTATCGAGGCCGCAGACGACCACGCGGCCGCGGAAGTGCCCCCCGGTGCTGTGCGGGACCAGGCCGTTCAGGCAGCGAAGCAGGGTCGACTTTCCACTGCCCGAGGCGCCGCGGACCAGGATCACCTCGCCCGGCTCGACCATGGTGGTGATGCCGTTGAGGGCCGGCCGGTCGGCCTCCGGGTATCGATACGTGACCGCGTCAAATGTGATGATGGGCATGGTCCAGTCGAGCAAGGCTCGCTGTGACGGCGGGCAAAGCCAGCAGGGCAATGGTGAGCAAGCTCTGGGGGCCGGGAACGTTCGGCGCCAGGTTGACGTACGGGTTGTAGGAAACCGCCGGCCACCATACCAGCGCGACGATCGACGTGAGCGAGGCGAGCAGCAGCAGCACATCGGGAATGGTCCAGCCGAAGGGGCGGTAGCGGGAGCGCCGTCCACTCCCGAATCCGCGCGCATCCAGCGACTCGCCGTACTGCAGCGCTCGCTCGAGCGTGGTCAGCAGCAGCGGCAGCAGGAGATCGGGCGCCGAGCGCCAGCCGGTCCGCTGCCCGCGGAGCCGGCGCGCCTCCTGGATCGAAACAAACGCCGCCACGGTTTTCGGCGCGAAGGCGAGCGCCAGCGCGACGGTGGTCCCCGCCCGGTAGAGCGGGCGGGGGAGGATGGCGACGAGGTCGGCGCTGCGCACGGTGGTTTGCAGCACCCCGAAGATCGCCACCGTCAGCAACAGGGCCAGGCCGGTCGACGCCCCAAACGCGACGGCATCAAGGGTCCAGCGTCCGCCGATGATCG
>VBGO01000069.1 GCA_005882525.1 Chloroflexota bacterium | reverse complement strand
CGGCCGGATCGTCACCGGCGACGCCTTCACCGACCGCGAGGACGACTTGCGGGTGCTCGAGCGCGAGTTGCGCGGCGGCCAGAACATCCTGATCGAAGCCCCCCGCCGCTTTGGCAAGACCTCACTGATCCTCGAGGTGAAGCGCCGGCTGGAGGCGGCCGGCATCCCGGTCGCCTACCTCGATTGCATGCTCGTCCCTTCCCGGGCCCGCCTCGCCGACCGGCTGGCATCTGCCTATCTCGAGGCCTTCAAGAATCCGGCGCAGCGCGCCGAGGACTGGGTGGTGCAGCACTTAAAGGCGTTTCGCGTCCGCCCGACGCTGACCGTCGACACCGACGGCCACGTGTCGCTGTCGTTCGAGGCCGGCAGCGCCGGCGTTCCCAGCCTCGATGCCCTGCTGGAGCAGATCTTCCGGCAGCCGGAGGTGATCGCGCGCGCGGGCAAGAAAAAGCGGTTGGTGGTCATCCTCGACGAGTTCCAGGACCTGATGGAGCTCGGTCCGACGCTGTTGCGGCAGCTGCGCGCCGTGATCCAGCACCAGCAGCATGTGTCGTACGCGCTGCTCGGATCGCGCCAGGCATTGCTCCGCCGAGCGGTGCACGAGCGCAACGCGCCACTCCTGAAGATGGCGCGCCCCTACCCCCTCGGCCCGCTGCCGCGGCAGGAATTCGCCAGCTTCTTGATGGCGCGCTTTCGGGCCAGTGGCCGGCCGGTCCCCAAGGACGCCGTCTACGCCCTGATCGATTTCACCGGGGCCCATCCCAACGACACCCAGGAGGCGGCCCACTTTCTCTGGGAGGTGGCCCTCCTCCCGGTCTCGACCCAGGAGCTGGTCTCGACCGCCATCGCCCGGGTGCTCGACGCCGAGGCCGCCCAGATGACGGTGCTCTGGCACGACTCGGCCCCTGCCCAACGCAACCTGCTGGTGGCGCTGGTCGAGTGGGGTGGCCGCAACATCTACCGGGAGGACTACCGCCGGCGGGCGAACCTCGGGCCGGCGACGACGGTGCAGCGTGCCATTCAGACCCTGATCGACCGCGAGCTGGTCGACCTGGAGCCACGTGGTGGCGCCTATGTGATCAAGGAACGATTCTTCGAGGAGTGGATCCGGCGACGGGTCGTCCGCGGCGAGCTTTAGCCGTCCCCACCCCGACCCTCCCCCGCGAGCGGGGGAGGGTAATGAGGGGAAGGGAGAATCGACCTAGACTTTGCCGGCCGGTTGCTCCGAGAGAATCGCCTGGATCTCGGCCTTGGCTCGGCCGATCACCTCGCGAATGCGCCGCTGCTGCTCGGGATCGGGCCAGCGGTTGCGGGCTTCGCTGGCGACCGAGCGGCCCAGGTCCCGCATATCGTTGCGCAGGTCGTGCATCAAGCGCTGCGCCTGCGGGCCCCACTCGGCGCCCCATCGCTCCTTCACCCGGTTGAAGACCTCGTCGACCTGCGGCTGGCGCTCGTTCATGAAGCTCCGGCCGGCGTCGGTGATGCTGTAGATCTTGCGTCCATCCTCCTGGACCGAGCTGACGTAGCCCATATCCTCGAGCATCTGCAGCGTCGGATAGACGGCGCCGGGGCTGGGGGCATAGAAGCCGCCGAAGCGCTCCTCGAGCGCCTTGATCAGCTCGTAGCCGTGGGCCGGCTTGTCCTTGAGCTGCTCGAGGATGACGTACTTGAGATCGCCGCGCTCGAACATCGAGCGGCGGAACTGGTCGAAACGGAATTCACGGCGTGACCACACCGCTCAAATCCTCCTATAGCGCACTATCACGATATATCGCGATACTACCGGGCAAATGGCAGATCTGTCAAGGGCGAAGCCAGGCCGTAGAATTCGGCCCAGCAGCGTGCCCACCGTCTCCCCCACGTCCCCGACGCAGGCACCTCCGGTCGCGAGCGCCCTCGTCGAGCGCGTGCGCAGCTTTCTCGAGGCGTGTGAGATCGATCGCAACCTCAGCCCCCTGACGATCCGCCAGTACGACCATTACCTCAACCACCTGCTCACCTGGCTGGGCCGCGAGCAGCCGGAGATCCACGACCTGCCGGAGCTGACGACCGAGGTGGTGCGCGGCTACAAGCTGGCCCTGGCCCGGCACCTCAACCAGCACACTGGGCGCCCGCTGTCGCGGGCGACCCAGACCTACTTCTTGATCGCGCTGCGCTCGCTGTTGCGCTACTGGACCATGCAGGGTCTGGACGTGCTCGCTCCGGACCGCATCGAGCTGGGCAAGGCGTCGTCGCGCTCGCTGAAGTTCCTCGATACCGACCAGCTGACCCGGCTGCTGGCCGCTCCGGACGTCAACGACCTGCGAGGCCTTCGTGATCGGGCGCTGCTCGAGACCTTCTTCAGCACGGGACTGCGCCTCTCCGAGCTGGCCCGGCTGGACCGCGACCATATCAACCTGAAGACCCGCGAGTTCGGCGTGATCGGCAAAGGGCGCAAGCCGCGCGTCGTCTTTCTCAGCGATGCTGCGTGCGACTGGTTGGGCCGCTACCTGGAGGCTCGGCCGGACCGCTGGAAGCCGCTCTTCGTGCGGATGAAAGGCAAACCGGACCTGACGCCGGGCGGCCCGGGCATGCGGATGTCACCGCGGTCGATCGAGCGTGCCGTTCAGAAGTACGTGCGCACTGCCGGGCTCGGTGTCAAGGCGACGCCCCACACCTTGCGACATTCGTTCGCCACCGACCTGCTCTCCAACGGCGCGGATTTGCGGGCGGTCCAGGAGTTGCTGGGGCACGCAAACCTCAACACCACACAGATCTACACGCACGTGACGAATCCGCAGCTTCGAGCCGCGCATCGCAAATTTCACAGCGGTAATCGCGAGTGACGCTGCTAGCATCAAGACACGATGTTGTCGGCGCGCCAGCGACTCGACTCGACGACCCATGATTACTATCCGCTGAGCCGATTGGCGGAGGCCGGCTTCGGCGACCCGGCCCGCCTGCCGATGACGGTCAAGATCCTGCTGGAGGGTCTCCTGCGTGAGGCGGAAGCCGGTCGCGTCAGTGAGACCAGCCTGCGCGCCCTCTGCCGCTGGCCGGAGCGGCCGCCTGCCGGCGCCGAGGTGCCCTACCTCCCGTCTCGAGTACTGCTGCAGGACTTCACCGGCGTCCCCGCCGTGGTGGACCTGGCCGCTATGCGGTCGGCCATGCAGCGCGCCGGCAAGGACGCCGGCCGGATCGATCCGCTGGTCCAGGCCGACCTCGTCATCGACCATTCGGTACAGGTTGATGCCTTCGGGTCACTCGGCTCCTACGCGCGCAACATCGAGCGCGAGTATGCGCGCAACGGCGAACGGTATGCCCTCCTGCGCTGGGCGCAGCAGGCCTTTCACAACTTCAGCGTGGTCCCACCCGGGATGGGCATCTGCCACCAGGTCAACCTGGAGCGACTGAGCCGCGTGGTACAGGTGCGCAAAGACGCCAAGGGGAGCTACGCGCTGCCCGATACGCTGCTCGGTACCGACTCGCACACGACGATGGTCAACGGGCTGGGCGTGCTGGGCTGGGGTGTGGGCGGCATCGAGGCGGAGGCGGCGCTACTCGGGCAACCGACCTACCTGCCCACGCCGGTCGTCGTCGGCGTGAAGATGACCGGTGCGCTGCGGCCGGGCGCGACCGCGACCGACCTGGTCCTGACGCTCACCGAGATGCTTCGCAAGCACGGCGTGGTCAACAAGTTCGTCGAATTCTGTGGCGCCGGGCTCTCCAGCCTGTCCGTGCCTGACCGGGCCACCCTCTCCAACATGTGTCCGGAATATGGTGCCACCGCCTCCCTCTTCCCCGTCGACCAGCAATCGCTCCGCTACCTGGAGACGACCGGACGAGAGCCGCAGCTGATCGAGCTGGTCGAGCGCTACACCAGGGCACAGGGGATGTTCCGCACCGACCAGTCCGCAACGCCCGTCTTCGACGAACTCCTCGAACTCGACCTCAATGCCGTCGAGCCGAGTGTCGCGGGACCCAAGCGCCCGCAGGACCGCGTCCCGCTTCCCTCCGTCTGGCAGAGCTTCAAGACGGCCTTCGCCATGGACGAAAAACCGGCGAATAACGACGTCGCCCGATTCGACTCCGAGGGTGGGGCCGCCGACGCCGACCGTGAGCATCAACACGCCACCGCCGTCATGGCCCGACCCACCCAGCAGCTGCGCGATGGCTCGGTGGTGATCGCGGCCATCACCAGCTGCACCAACACGTCCAACCCCTCGGTGATGGTGGCGGCCGGGCTGCTGGCCAAGCGCGCCGTCGAGCGCGGCCTCAAAGTGTCGCCCACCGTCAAGACCAGCCTGGCGCCGGGGTCGCGGGTCGTGACCGACTATTTGAAGACCGCCGGCCTGATGCCCTACCTGGAGGAGCTCGGCTTCTACCTGGTCGGCTATGGCTGCACCACCTGCATCGGCAACAGCGGTCCGCTGGCCAGCCCCGAGGTCGAGGCCGCGGTGGAGAAAGACAAACTGAACGTGGTCGCCGTGCTGAGCGGCAACCGCAACTTCGAGGGCCGGATCCATCCGCTGGTGCGTGCCAGCTATCTCGCCTCACCGCCACTGGTGGTGGCGTACGCCCTCGCTGGTGATATCCGGCGCAACCTCGCCAAGGACCCGGTGGGAAAGGATAAGAACGGAACGGACGTCTTCCTGCGCGAACTCTGGCCCTCGACGGAGGAGGTCAACGAAGCGATCCGGACCTCCCTGAAGGTCGAGATGTTCACCCGGGAGTACGAGCGCATCTTCGACGGCGATGAGAACTGGCAGCGGATGAAGGCGCCGACCGGGCCGATCTACGAATGGGACCCGCAATCGACCTACGTCCGGCAACCTCCCTTCTTCGAAGACATCAGCGACACGCCTCAGCCCCTGACCGAGATCATCGGGGCCCGGGCGCTGGTCATCCTGGGGGACTCGATTACCACTGACCACATCTCCCCCGCCGGGAGCATTCCCCCGGACAGTCCTGCCGGCCGCTACCTGGTTGAGCATGGTGTCGAGCGCACCGAGTTCAACAGCTACGGGGCGCGGCGCGGCAACCACGAGGTGATGGTGCGGGGCACCTTCGCCAACATCCGGCTGCGCAATCAGCTGACCCAGCGGGAGGGCTACTGGACGACCCACCTGCCCGACAAGCAGGAGATGACGATCTTCGAGGCATCCGAGCGCTATCGCGACGAGGGCGTGCCGCTGATCGCCATCGCCGGCAAGGAATACGGCTCAGGCAGCTCGCGCGACTGGGCCGCCAAGGGTCCCTTGTTGCTGGGCGTCCGCGCGGTGCTCGCGGAAAGTTTCGAGCGCATCCACCGAAGCAACCTGGTCGGCATGGGGATTCTGCCGCTGGAGTTCCTGCCCGCCGAATCGCTGCAGACACTGGGCCTCCATGGGACCGAGACGTTTACCATCCGGGGCCTTGCCGCCGGCCTCAAGCCGGGACAGCGCATCGAGGTCGAGGCGGCCGGCGACAGGACGTCGTCCCGGCGGTTCTCCGTAGTCTGCCGGCTCGACAACGAGACCGACGTCGAGTACCTGCGACACGGCGGCGTCCTGCCGATGGTGCTGCGCCAGGTGATGGCGCGCTGAGCTGTCGACCCTAACGCGAGAAGACGGACAGCTGCGACAGGTTGTGGACGTCGCTGAAGGGTAGGACGGCCTCCCTCTTGCTCGTCAGGCTGTAGGCTCGAACCTTCCCGGACGGCTGCGAGGGCCCGCCCATGCACTCGCCCTGGCAGGCCTGCTCCTCCAGATACCAGATGGTGTCTGCCGTGACGAAAATCGGGTGGGATCGCGGAGCGGTCACGGTGGCCGCCAGCTGGTTACTCTGCCGATCATAGAGACGCACGTGCGGCATGAACTGGCTGTCGATGTCGGTAAAGGCGAACCAGTGATCGTCCGCGGAGCCGGCCGGATCGTACCAGTGGAGCCCGCTGGCGAGCGTGCCAACGCTGGCTACCCCGGCATCCCAGGTCCGCACCCCGACGGCATCGCGGTAGAACAAGCGATCGGCGTGTCGCGCCCAGGTGGCCATGGTGGCGTTGGCACTGACCCCCGACGGCGGCACGAAGGCGACGCTGTTGTCGGGGGCCCGCAGCACCAGGAACTGGCCGCTCTCCGGCGCCTGCGCCTGGTTGCCGACGAAGGTGTCAACCATTAATAGGTACTTGTCGTCCGGCGCGTACTCGAGTCGCACTTCGTCATCCCGGCCGACACCGCGGCCGAGGATGTCATTGAGGCGAATGGTCGTGGCCCGACCGCCGCTGGACACGATCAACGATGCCTTACCGGCGGGGTCGTGCTGCAGATAGGCAAACCCCGAGCCATCATGTTTGTAGGCCAGCGCGGGAATGTAGCTCGTCGCGCTGATGACGACACTGGTCGTGCGGGTGGTGAGGTCGAACGTCATGACGCGGCTGGATCCGTTATTGCCCGTGTCGACGTAGGCAATCTTGTCGGGTGACACGAAGCGGGCCTCGGGCGCCCCGGCACCGAGCGACACGAGCTGTTGCGGGGCATTGCTGGCGGAGTCGTACAGAAAGATCTCGCTGCCGTCGGCCGTCGAGGTCGTCAAGACGACGCGATATCCCGAAGCCGGTGTTGCCACCGCGGAGGTCGAGGCGGTCGCGGTTGGCGAATTGGTGCTCGAGGCTGGCGCCGAACCGCACGCGGAAAGAAGTCCGAGGAGGAGGATGACGTCGGGACGAAGCCGTTGCACGCGGATGAGTTCGTTCAAGCTTGGGCGATTGTAACGCGCCCAAGCTCCCCGCATGACGGATTCGCGTGTCCCTCGCCGACTGGGTACAGAACTGTGCAGTTCCTTACGTTCACATATGGCCTTGCCCAACGTTGCAGGCATCAGTATCATCCGCTGGTGCGCGGGCTCAACGGCAAGCGGGTCGTCATCACCGGCGGGGCTAGCGGGATCGGGGCCGCCGCCGTGGCCCGATTTCTCGACGAGGCGTGCCGGGTACTGGTCATCGACCGGGACCCTCGCGGCGCCAAGCAGATCAAGAACAAGTTCGCAGCGCTGACGGACGTGGTCGTCGCCGACGTTGTCGACGAGCGCGCGGTGGCGGCGGCATTCAACCAGGTCGATGCAGCGCTTGGCGGCGTCGACATCCTGATCAACAACGCCGGCATCAGCATCCGCCATCGTTTTCTTGACCTCTCCCCTGCCGAGTGGTCACAGGTGCTGGCGGTCAACCTCACCGGCGTCTTCAACGTGGCCCAGCAGGCGGCGAAGCGGATGGTCAAGGCGGGCGGGGGCGTGATCATCAACATGGGCTCGACCAACGGCATCGTCGGCCATCCCATGTATGCGGATTACAACGCGTCGAAAGCCGGCGTCATCGAGTTGACGAAATCAATGGCGCTCGAGCTGGCCCCGAGCGTCCGGGTCATCGCCGTCTGTCCGGGCTACGTCCTTACGCCAATGCAGGAGGCGGAGTACACGCCGGCGATGCTGG
>VBGO01000068.1 GCA_005882525.1 Chloroflexota bacterium | reverse complement strand
GACGATCAGGGAAATCGTGGAGGACCATTGATGCGAGAACTGACGGTTGACCTGTTCGTCACGGTGGATGGCTGGGCCTCGGGCCGTAACTCACCCGCCTACTTCGGATACGCGGGTCCGGACCTGCAGGCGTGGATCGACGAGCAGTTGGCCCGCCCGCACGTGATGCTGATGGGAAGTAACACCTACCGGGCGCTGTCAGAGATCACCGCCGGCGGCGGCGATCCACCATTCACACGCATGGACGCGCTACCGAAGGTTGTGTTCTCCAAGTCACTGGAACCGCCACTGACCTGGGCCAACACTTCGGTGGTGCGGGAAGACGTCGCAGTGGCCGTGCCCGCGATGAAGAACGAACCCGGGGATCCCTTGCGCGTGATCGGCAGCCTCACGGTCCTCGCGAACTCGACCTGATGCC
>VBGO01000034.1 GCA_005882525.1 Chloroflexota bacterium | reverse complement strand
CCACCAAACCCATGCCCGCGGCAAAACACGTGAGCCCAAACATGAGGATGTATTTGCCGCCGACGCGATCGGTCGCACGGCCCGAGAAGGGAGCCACCAGCATCGAGGTCAGCGGCATCGGGGCCAGCGTCAATCCAGCCTTGAGCGCGCTAAAGCCGAGCACCGATTGAAGAAAGATCGTCAGCGGCAGGAAGAGTCCCATCATGCCGAACGACACGATGGCGGCCAGGCCGTTGCCCACCGTGAAGTTGCGGTCGCTGAAGAGCGAGAACGGCACCAGCGGCTGCGACTGAACGCGGTCCCACAACACGAAGAGCGCCAGGAGGATGGCGCCGGCAATAAAAAGACTTGGAATGGTGAAGAGGCCCCAGTGTCCGCCGGCCGCATCAAACGACGTGACATCGGTGAAGGTGCCCCAGTGGTACCGCTGCCCCTCGATCAGCCCGAAAACCACGGCGAAGAGCGCCCCGCTGGCGAGGAGGACACCGACCGGATCGAGGTTCTGCTCGCGGCCCAGGCGGATGCCGGGGAGTAGCCAGATCCCGAGGACGAAGGCGACAATGCCGACCGGAACGTTGACCCAGAAGACGGCCTGCCAGCTGAAGTTGGTGACGAGGAAACCGCCGAGCGTGGGTCCGGTCACCGAGGCGATGCCGGCGACCGCGCCCCAAACACCAAACGCCGCACCGCGCCGGTCCGGGGGAAAGATGTTGGTCAGGATGCTGAGCGTTTGCGGTGTCAGGATGGCGCCGCCGACGCCCTGGATCACGCGGGCGAAGATCAGCTGGCCGGGGCTTTGGGCGAGGCTGCAGCCAATCGAGGCCAGCGTGAAGACCGCGAGCCCGATCAGGAAGAGCCGCTTGGCACCGAACATGTCGCCCAACCGGCCCGCGGTGATCAGCAGCACCGCGTACACGAGGATGTACGCGTTCAGCACCCAGAGAATCTCGTCCAGCCCGGCGTGCAGCCCATCGATGATGCTCGGGATCGCGACGTTCACGATGGTGAGATCGAGCAGGATCATGAAGAAGCCAAGGCAGAGCACGAGCAGGATGACCCAGGGACTGCGTTTGGTCTGAACCGCCGCCTGCATATGGTCTGAAAGTCTAGGGAAGCGTTCCCTCAGCTGCCAGTTGCAATAGGGTTAGCAGGCGGCCGCGATAAACCGGGACGCACGGTGCGCCATCGCCATGATGGTGATCATGGGATTGACGCCCGAGGCGCTGGGGAAGGCACTACCGTCGGCGATGAAAAGGCCTTTGACCGTGTGCGCCTGATGGTCCGGACCGATCACCGAGGTCGCCGGATCGTTGCCCATGCGACAGGATCCCATCTGGTGAAAGCTAACGTAGGCCATCTGGCCGGGTCCGTAGCCGTGCCGGTCGACCTCGTCCATGAACTCCTCGACACCGCCCTGCTGTCCCGGGCGGTAGGCGACGTAGGCGGCCTGGCTGGTGAAGATCTCCTTCGCACCGGCCGCCTCCAGGACGCGAACGCCGGCTTCGATCCCTTTGCGCATGTGTGCCAGATCCCGTCGTGACAAGCGGTAGGTCACCTGGGGCGCCCCATCCCTGGTGCTGACCTGACCGGCACCACTATCCCGGAGCAAGATGCCGGTCAGCGACAGGTTGGGCAATGAGCGCATCAGGCGGCTGTACTGATCGGGCTTGCGCCAGGGGGTGACGAGCGCGAGCAGCGCCGGGTGCAGGGGGGCCGACTCGATCTTCGGTCCGAAGTGTTGCCCGTCGAGATTGGCGAACTCGTCGGAATAGATGGCTTGCAGGGTTCCCTCCCAGGGACGGAGGGATTCATCGAAGATGCCGGAGACGGCGGTAGCCGGGTGCAGTCGCAGCCACTTCCCGACCGCGGGGGCGCGCACACCCGAGCGGAGGAGCAGGGCCGGGGTGCCGATCGCGCCGGCGGCGGCGACGACAGCGCGGCTCCGCACGATCAAGGTGAAGGCGGGCATGCCGGGCTGCCGCACGGTCGCCCGCACACCGGCCGCCCGGCCATCTTCCATCAGCACTCGGTCGACGGTGCAGTTGACGACGATGCGGGCTCGCTGGCGGTAGGCATCCACCAGGTACGTCTTCAGCGTCGATTGCTTGGCGCCGATCTGGCAGCCGTAGCCGCAGTATCCGCAGCGCGCATCCTGGGTGCATCCCTGGACGTTGCGCGGCATGTAGGCGGCGTGCCAGCCCAGCCGTCGCATGCCACGTTCCAACACTCGTTCGCGGGCACTCACCCGGCTGTGGCTGAGGTTGACCCCGAGCCGCTCGTAGACGGCGTCCATCGAGGCCGCGTACTCATCGCCGGCAAAGGATTTGAGGCCATAGCGATTCGCCCATTCCTCTCGCAGCCAGTCGGGACTGCGAAAGCTCGTGGTGTAGTTGACCACCGTGCCGCCGCCCAGGCAGCCGCCCGCGATCAGCGCGATCGCGGCGTCGGCGGTTGCGGCGAAACCGCCCTGGTAATAGAGCTTGCGCATCATGGCGAGCTCGAGCTGGTTGAAATCGGCCTCGTTGTAATAGCCACCCTCCTCCAGCACGATGACGTCCTTCCCTGCGGCGGAAAGCTCGCCGGCCACCACACCGCCGCCCGCCCCCGACCCCACCACCACGGCATCGCACGTGAGCGTTGTGTCACCGTCGAGGGTCGTCGTACGAATGCTTTTGGGCGTCGGCGGGGGCGCCGAGGCCGGTCCCGGGTAGCCGATCTCCGGCCAGACCGGGTTCGTGCCGTCCTCCTCCGTGTCGCCAAGGAAGGCCAGCAGCGAAAGCCGCTTGAAAACCTGGAAGAGCTGGCGGCGGAACGTCAGCCGGCTGGTCGACCAGGACGACATGACGGCGACGCGTTGCTCGCGCGGCCAGCGGTTGAAGGGGACCGGCCGGCCTGTCAGGAGGAAGGTGCCAGATCGGCGGCCGAGGATACCGACGATCAGCCGCAGCCGGCGACGGTCGGCTTCAGACGGCAGGCTACGGAAGGTTTCCTCCATCGAGGCGGCCACCCGGATCGGCGAGCCCGGATGGCCCATGCCGCCGATGAATGTGTCTGCCATGGCGACAAGCACCGGCGATTGGCTATCGCGGGATGTGGTCGTCGGTGGCGCCTTTACGGCGGTAGACATGCCTTGAACCCCCCTGCCGAGCTGATCAGTCCTCCCATCATAAGCAGACACGGGCGCGATGGAAAGGGCCACAATGGGAACTCATGTGCCACACGAATGCGGCCCGACCGCCGCTCCCGCCGATCGTGGGGGGATCAACTGACGAAGGCGACCTGGTGCTCGCCGCCGCTGACGGCAATCGCTTCATGGCCTACGCGGCTCGGGCGGCGAAGGCCACCGGCGCCGGCATCGTCGTGATGCCCGACGTCCGCGGCCTGCACCCCTTCTACAAAGACCTGGCTCGTCGGTTCGCCCAGGCCGGCGTCGACGCCGTGGCCATCGATTACTTCGGCCGAACCGCCGGACTCTCCGAACGGCCGGATGACTTCGACTTCCGGACCCACATTGGCCAGACGACGCCCGAAACGATCGCCGCCGACGTGGCAGCCGGCATCGCGTATGTGCGCTCGGCAGCCGGTGGGGCGCCCGAGTCGGTCTTTACCGTTGGCTTCTGCTTCGGCGGCGCCCAGTCATGGCGTCAGTCCGCGGCGCAGCCTGACCTGGCGGGATCGATCGGGTTCTACGGGATCCCGTCCCGTGTCCGCGATGTCATCCCCCAGATGCAGGCTCCCCTGCTGCTTCTACTGGCGGGCAACGACCAGGCCACGACGCAAGAGGATTTCGCCCAGTTCGACCGAGAGCTCACGCAAGCGGGCGTTCCTCACCAGATGGCGGTCTACGAGGGCGCGCCGCACTCGTTCTTCGACCGCAGCTTCGAGCAACACAAAGACGCCTCTGCGGATGCCTGGCGCCAGATGCTGGCTTTTATCAAGGAGCACACCCGGCAGACGTCCCGGGTGTGAACGTCGGGCGCGCCGGCGTTTGGCTCGGTTCGATGGCGTTCCTGTCGACGCCCGACCTGCGACGTGCCGTAGCCGAGGTCGAAGAGATGGGTTTCGGCACCATCTGGATAGGCGAAGCCCTCGCCCGCGAGGTCTTCGCCGCCTCGGCCATCATCCTTTCGGCCACCAGCCAGATCAAGGTTGCCACAGGCATCGCCAACATTTGGGCCCGAGATCCGACGGCGATGATGAATGGCGGCCGAGCGCTGGCGGAGGCCTGGCCGAGTCGATTCATACTCGGCATCGGGGTCAGCCATGCTCGGCTGGTGGATGCTCGCGGCCATCATTACGAGCGGCCCTTGACGGCGATGCGCGGCTATCTCGACGCGATGGAGAAGGCCCCCTACCGAGCCCCTGCTCCCAATCCGCCCCCACCCGTCGTGCTCGGCGCCCTGGGACCGAAGATGCTGGAGCTCGCGGGCGAGCGAACGGCCGGAGCGCACCCCTACTTCGTTCCGGCCGAGCATACGCAGCAGGCGCGCGGCATCCTCGGACCCGACCGGTTGCTCGCTCCCGAGCACGCCGTCGTCTTCGCCAGGACCCGCCAGGCGGCCCGACCGACCGGCGACATCTATATGCGTACCTACCTGGCGCTGCCGAATTACCGCCAGAACCTGGTCCGGTTAGGGTGGGCCGAAGAGGAGCTGAACCCGCCGGGGAGCGATCGGCTCTTCGATGCGATGGTGTCGTGGGGCGATGACGCGGAAATCGTCCGCAGGCTCCGGCGGCATTACGACGCCGGCGCGGACCAGGTCGCTGTCAGCGTCCTGACGCCGACGCCCGATCGAGCGCCAACGGCCGATCTTCGACGGCTGGCTCCGATGCTGTTAGACTCGGGCCGCTTCTCTAGCCAAACCCGCGAATAGCCTCCCCGGCGAAGGGCGCCGACGCCGTTTGCCGTTACCCACATCAGGGAGGTCCTTGGATTGAATTCAGACGACCGGGCCGAGCTGGAAGTGCTTGGCTGGAACGAGCGATTCGCGGCCGCATTCGATGCCCTCGGCGACGAGAGCGTGCGGGCCGGCCGGCTGGCGGCCGACTACAGCACCAAATTCCTCGTGCAGCTTGCCGGCAGCGCGCCTCTGGCCACGCTCGGTAGCGCCCTGCGGGACGCCCGACTGGTCGCGGTTGGTGACTGGGTGGCCGTTCGCCACACGCCGGGCGCGACCGAGATTCGCGCCGTCCTGCCGCGACAGTCCGCCATCACCCGGGAGGCGCCGGGCCGCGAAACGGCGGCGCAGGTCATCGCTGCCAACGTCGACGTCGTCTTTATCGCGACCTCCGCAGACACAGACTTCAACCTGCGCCGCATCGAGCGGCTGCTGACGGTCGCCTACCAGAGCGGGGCGGCACCGGTGATCGTCCTGACCAAGGTGGATCTGGGCAACCCGGACCCTTTCGAGGCGGAGCTCCAAACGATCGCGACCGGCGTGCCGGTGGTCGCCGTCAGCGGACTGACCGGCGCCGGGATCGAGGCGGTCCGCCAGCATCTCTCCCGGGGAAAGACAGGGGTGCTTGTCGGGTCGTCAGGCGTTGGCAAATCCACCCTGATCAATCGCCTGGTCGGCGAGGACATGCTGCGAACCGCCGATGTCCACCGAAGCGGCCAGGGGCGGCACACGACGAGTCATCGACAGCTGCTGAAGGTACCCAGCGGCGGGCTGATCATCGACACGCCCGGCTTGCGGGAGATCCAGCTCTGGGCCGGCGCGGAGGCGCTCACAGAGGTCTTCGCGGACATCGACGATCTGGCGCTCGGCTGCCGCTTCACCGATTGCCGGCACGACACCGAGCCCGGCTGCGCCGTCGTCGCGGCACTCGAGGGCGGGACGCTGGAGCCGAGCCGTTTCGCGAGTTATCGCAAGCTGCAGCGGGAGCTGCGCGCGATCGCGGTCCGGGCCGACGTGCGGTTGCAGATCGAGGAGCGCCGGAAGTGGAAGCTGATCCACCGGTCGGTCAAAGACCAGATGAACGTCAGGCGTCGCCTGGGCTAGCCCGACGCTTTCGTTGGGGCCGCTCCAGCTGACCGGAACGGTCGGGGCCCTGGTAGCCGGCCCAGGGGTCGTAGTCGACCTCGAGGGCCTCCTGCGCCGGCCGCTCGGACTCCGGGACATTGCGGAGATTGATCCGGATCCGGGTCCAGGTGGTGTTCCGTCCCCGCATCGAATCCACCAGGACATCGGAGGGCGCTAGGTGTGACCAGACCTCGGCGTGGCGCCCCCGCCAGCGCTGCAGTCCGGCGCGCGCCTCCGCTTCGGTAGCGGCGCGGGCGATTTCGATCAGCGGCATGGTGCTGCGGCGACGGCCCGTGGGTCCCACCGTCTTGCCCGGTGCGGGAGCAGGGACCTGCCCTTTGGCGGCCGCCGGCCGGTCCTCGCGCCGGCGCTTCGAGAGCTGGACGCGGGCCGGTTCACCGGCCTGCTTCGCGAAATGCGGCGGCCAGGGCGCGTCGCCAAAGCCGGCCGCCTCGTGCTGGGCGGACAGCTGGAGCAACGCCTCGAGCGATCCGACCGCCTCGTCGATGCCCTTCGCGGGATCGCCGATCTGGGCAAACCGTTTGGGAACGGTGTCGATCGTGAAGGCCTCCGGCACACAATGAGGGAGCTCATCCCAGGTCAGCGGCGTGGAAACGCGGGCATCGGCGGTTGGCCGGACCGAGTAGGCCGACGCGATCGTCCGGTCCTTGGCGTTCTGGTTGTAGTCGAGGAACACCCCATGGCGCTCCTCCTTCCACCAGCGACTGGTGGCGATATCGGGCGCCCGGCGCTCGACCTCACGCGCCAGCGCCACCGCCGCGCGGCGGACCTCCGGAAACGTCCAGCGCGGCTCGATCCGGCAATAGACATGAATGCCTCGCGAGCCGGACGTCTTGGGCCAGCCAACC
>VBGO01000470.1 GCA_005882525.1 Chloroflexota bacterium | reverse complement strand
TGGTGGTGCTGGATGTAATGCTGCCGCACGTGGACGGTTTGGTTCTGGCCCGCCACCTCAGGAACGAGCGCAACAATTTGCCCGTTCTCATGATGTCCGCGCGGGGAACGGTCAGCGACCGCATCACTGGGCTGGTCGAAGGCGCCGATGACTATCTGGCCAAGCCCTTCAGCCCCGCCGAGCTGGTGGCCAGGGTCAACGCCCTCATGCGTCGAAGCTCGCCGGGGAACCTGCCCACCGAGACCCTGCATCACGGCGACCTCCAGATCGACCTGGAGAGACGAGAGGTCCTGTGCGCTGGGCGCCTCGTCGCGTTGAGCGATCTCGAGTTCCGTCTGATCGTGACCCTGATCCGGGCCAACGGCAGGGTGCTCTCGCGCGAGCATCTTGTGGAGTCAGTCTACGGGCTGGGCGGAGAGGTCACGGGTCGGGCGATTGATGTCGCCATCAAACGGATCAGGGCCAAGCTGGGTGAGGATGTCGAGGCGCCGCGTTACATAAGCACGGTACGCGGAGTCGGTTATCGAGCCGCACCGCTCCCCAAACCCCAAACACGATGAACCGATCGCTGCTCGACCCGGGCGCTCACCTGCTCCGCTCAGGTTGGCAGGCTGAACCAGAACCTGGTCACACCGTGGTCCGACTCGACTCCAACCCGACCGCCCGTCGCCTCGACAAGCTGCTTGACCAGCGCCAGGCCGATCCCCGCCCCACCTCGAGACCGGTCACGCGATTTCTCGACACGGTAGAAGCGCTCGAAAACGTGGGGCAGGTCGACCGCGGGGATGCCCTCACCGCTGTTGGTGACGCTGACCACGACAGACCCATCGTCGACCTCGGCGCGAATCGACACTGAGCCGCCTTCAGGTGTGTAACGGGCGGCGTTCTGGAACAGATTGAGCAACACCTGGGCGATGTGGTCCGGGTTTGCCAAAACGCGCAGCCCAGCGGGCAAAGTCAGCTCGACTTTGATGCTGCGACGGTCAAAGCTCGGATACGAGAGCTTCAATGCGGCTTCGACGACCTGTCCGAGGTCGATGGTGCCGAGTCCGGAGGGCGCCGTGGGTGACCCGCCGGTCCCGAGCTCGTCGAGTGAGAGCGAAAGCCGGTAGAGGCGATCCACCTCCTGGTCGAGTGAGGCGAAGACCTCCGTGCTGGTCGGCATGACCCCGTCTCGAAGCGCCTGCAGGTATCCCTTCAGATTGGTCAGCGGAGTCCGCAGCTCGTGCGCGAAGTTGCTGATCAGGTCGCGCCGCAGCCGCTCCTGATCCTCCAGTCCCGCCGCCATCTGGTTGAACGAGTCGGCGAGGGACGCCAACTCGGGGGCGGCGGGTCGCTCCACCCTGACGCCATAGTTTCCTTCGGCCAGGCGGCGGGCGGCGCGGGCGACCCCGTCCAGGGGTCGCGTCACGGCCTGGGCGAGCACGATCGCCAAGCCCAAGGAAGCCAGCAAGGCCAGCAGTGTCGTGACGATCACGACCCTTGTCACCGATTCGTCGAACATGGCGTGAGCCAGCTCGGCACTGGCGCCGTGCTCGACCATCAGGCGTTGAAACGTGGCGGCGCCCACGCCCTGGACGCCGACCGCCTCGACACCGAGCGCGAGCCCGGACGCCGCCAGCGAGGCGAGCGCTATCCGCCCTCTGACGCTGCGCAGCAACCGTAAGACTCGCATCGAGTCAGGCTCCCGGCGCGATCATGCGTACTTCATCGTCAAGAAAAACGTGGCGGAGGCAGCGGCCTCCGCCCAAACGACATTGTTCTGAACCAGAAGAAGGGCCCCTTCTCAACTTTCTCAGACTATTAGCGCAGGGCCGCGAAGTCGATCACCGGGCAGCGCACCAGGGTCGACGTTACCTCGAGGGTCCCCTGACCCGCCGCGACGGCAGCGAAGATGTCGTCGTCCTTGCTCAGCTCCACTGGAGTCACTCCGGGGTTCCAGTGGAAGATCTGCAGGTTCCAGGCACCGCCTGAATAGCCGACCTCGGTCGGAATGAAGTTGAGCACGTTGCCGGCTGTGGGGTCGTTGGGCAGGGCGGCGTGAAGGCGCGCAAGCTGCACGGTCGGAATGTTGCCACTGGCGTCGACGATGTGAAAGACGATGTTGCCGTGGCTGATCAACTGGGCCGCGTGAGGCGACGAGGTGACTTCTGCGGTGGCCTGGTACTGGATGACCTGGTGGTCGTAGAAGCCTGAGTTTGCCGCGACTGCGTTGGCCGAGGCTGGCTGTGCGAACAGCAATAGACCCACGATCGACGCAGACAACATGGTCGCGAGGCGGACGAGCTTCATAGTCGTAACTCCTCTCTGTTTCTTGATTACCGCGAGGTAGCGCGGCACCGCCCACGTTCCCAGGCTTGTGTTACTGCCTGATGTCAGCGGCTCCGCCAAAAGCGGCACAGATCGGAGTCCGGATGTCGGAGATAACCCAAAGGGACGGTTGGGGGCAGCAGCTGCCCCCAACCGAGCTCCGTCGATCACTCAGCCGGGGAAGAACGCCCCGTTGAACTCGTGGCCCACCTGACCAAATGCGGTTGTCTGGCCGTCGTCGCTAGATTCGAAAACGAGTGCGTCGCCGATCCAACCGCGCCACATCACGTGAGCTTGCGTCGTGGCGAACTCACCGCCGAAACGCTGCATCGGATCCGGGTTTTGGACTTTGTTGCGAGCGGTCACGCCGGACCATTCGATGTCGAATGACACCCTTGCCGGTGTGGGCGGAGCGAAGTGGAAAAGCCCGTTCGGGATCGAGCCGTAGTCGGTGATCGCCAGGTTTTCCATGTGGAAGCTTGCCTTCCCGGCGCCTGGCTCGATGTGCGCCGCACCACTCGGGACGCGCACCGTCCAGAAAAGACCGCCGTCGCCAAACCCTGGGTCGAAGTCGTGGACCTGGTTCGAAAAGTCAGGGGCCGCCGGCCCCTCGAACACGTCGAGTCAGATGAACCCGAAGACGGCGTGTTGTTGGCGGCCGGCAAGGTCGATGTACTCGCCCTCCATGATCCGCATGTCGGCGTCGAAGGTGAGGTCGGCAAACTCACCCTTGCCAACACCGCCTGTGTCGGTGGCCGCGACGAGGCCGTTGAAATCGAAGATCGTGGATTGATCGCCGCCGCCCGGCAGGTTGATATGGAAGTGGCTGCCGGCGACATCGATGCTGCCCGGGATTGGTCTGGGAGCTCCGGGGGCGCCCTTGGCCGCCGCGGTCAAGGGCAGCCCTGCGAGGAGGGCGGTGCCGCCAACTCCCGCAGCGGCGCCGGCCATGAATGACCGCCTCGATATGGCGCGCTCCCAGAAGTGCTGATGGCCGAACGAAGCGCCTACTGGCGGCATGAAGCGCGTCAACTCAAGGTTGCGAAGACTCATAGCCACCCCCTTCCCACTCTGAACCGGCCTTATCAGCTTCCGATCTACACCCTCCAGTACCGCTTGTCAATCCCGGACGAGGCTGAAGAGCTATGTGCTGCCGCCTCGTTCTTTCCGCAGGCGGAAGGTCGCGATGGCCGCCTGCCGATAGCGCTCAGCCATCTCGAAGTAACGTTCGGCGTCCGCGACGATGTCTGGATCGTGCGCTTCGTGGCGCCGGCTCAAAGCGCGGACGGCAAACTTGGCGCCCCTCATGTACGGCTCCAGCTGCTCCAACGGCAACGGTCGATCTCCACGCGCCATGTCACTTACCTCCCCGAAGCGAAT